>DATKZW010000226.1:0-2305 GCA_035527775.1 Sumerlaeia bacterium
AAAAGGCGACTCAGGCGCTGCGCGCCGCCCACGTGTGCCAACTCATCGCCAACGACCTCGGAGTTCTGCACGGGGGCGAGGGATTCTACGACAACTTCTACATCCGCGACGGCGGCTACCAGATCATGGAGCTCGAGGAAGCGGGTCTGTGGGACAGCGCTCGGAAAGCCCTCGAGGCGTATCTCGCCCACCAACGGCCCGACGGCCGCTTCGAGTCGCAAGGGGGCCAGTTCGACGCCAACGGCCAGGCGCTCTGGGTCCTGTGGCAATACGCCAAGATCTCCGGCGACCGCGACTGGCTCGCGCAAGTCTATCCCGCCATGCGGCGAGCGACCGATTGGATCGCCCAGGCGCGCCGGTCCGCGCCCGCCGACTCGACCTACGCGGGCCTGCTCCCGAACGCCGTGGCCGACGGCGAGTTCCTGTGGGACGGCAAACACCACATCGTGGGCTATGACTTCTGGAACCTGCGCGGCCTACTGTGCACGGCCGACGCCGCTCGCGCCCTCGGGAAAACGGACGACGCGGACGCCTTGCTGAAGGAGGCCGGATCCTATCGCGAGGCGCTTCACCGCGCCTGGAAGTCCACGGGCTTGGCGCACTTCCCGCCGAGTTGGGAGACGAAGGGCACGCACTGGGGCAACACCGAGACCCTTTGGCCGACCGAAATTTTCTCCCCTCAAGACGCCCGGGTCGCCGCACTCGTCCAGGAAGTGCGCGAGCGGTTCGGCGGAGGCTACGTCGAAGGGACGATCCAGTGGTTGGGAGAATCGGGCGGCAAGGCCATTCATCCCTACATGGGCGCCTACACCACCATGGCTTCCCTCGCTCGCGGCGAGCACGAACAAGTGGTCGAGGACTTCTATTGGCGCCTCCTCCACAGTTCGGCGTCGAACGCTTTCCCCGAGGGCATCCACTACGAACTGCGCCGCGCCTGGAACGACACGATGCCCCACGTGACCGGCGCGTCGAACTACGCCCTCATGCTGCGCCACATGCTCGTCCACGAACGCGGCGAGGAGCTTCACCTGCTGAAGGCGGTCCCGGACTGGTGGCTTGGCGAGGGGCAGGAGATCCGGATCGAGCGCGCGCCAACGCATTTCGGCGAGATGGGGCTCCTCGTTCGGGGAAAGAAAAGCGGCGTCGAGGTTGCATTTGACCCTCCCCAACGCGAGCCGCCGAAGCGCGTAATCCTCCACCTCCCGGCGTCCCGCCCGCCTCTCCGGCCGGTGAAAGGCGTCGAGGTCTCTTGGCGTTCCGCCCAAAGCCGGCGGTGGGATTTCCCCTCTGTTGTGGCTCTCTACAACGAGAAGTGGGCGCCCGCCGCCGCCGAGGAGGTCTATCCGGGCCTCGAGGGCGATCCCTGGCACATCAACGTCCTCGGGGTGAAACTGCGGCCGGTCAAGGTCCGCAAGATCGTCTTCCGCGACCTCGGCACGGCCTCGGCGCCCGTTCTCGTCGCGGTCACGCTGGAGAAATAGGCGACCTCGGAGAGAGATCTGGCGGTTCCGCAGGGCGCCGGAATCGCGAGGACGCCAAGAAGCGCAAGAAAGAAGCGCAAAAGGGAACTTGTGTCCAGAGAACCGGGCGCGGTAAACTCGCGCCCGCGGGGCCTACGCGGCGCAGGGTGGCTGCGGCCTGGGATTTCAGGAAAGCAATGCCCAGGTTCAGGTCGATGCCCATCACTTCACCGAAAGATGAAAGGAGAATGAAGATGTTACGGATGAGAAGAGCGTTCACGCTGATCGAACTGCTGATCGTGGTGGCCATCATCGCCATCCTGGCCGCCATCGCCGTGCCCAACTTCCTCGAGGCGCAGACTCGCTCGAAGGTCGCGCGGGTCAAGAGCGAAATGCGCACGTTGGCGACCGCGCTGGAGGAGTACTTCGTGGACCACGGCGACTATCCTTTGGCCGCGCGCGGCGCCGGCGTCTTCGTCATTCCTCTTTCGGAGTGCTTCATCCCCCTCACCACGCCCGTCGCCTACATCACGTCCATCCCGATCGACCTCTTCTTCGATCATTGGGACACGTCCCGCTACCAAGGCTACGGCATTCGGAATGCGGCGGACACCTACAACTACTGGTCCGTGTCATCCGCCAAGGTCTACGGCGTCACCCCCGACGCCAACGGCGTCTATCCAAACATCTACGGCGGCAAATGGCGCCTGGCCTCCGCGGGACCCGATCTCGTCCAAATGTGGGCCGCCTGCCCCGAGTACGACCCAAGCAACGGGACGAGAAGCTGGGGCGACATCGTTCTGATCCAGGGCGGCGGCAACGGCGGACTGCTTCGGCCTTTCGAC
>DATKZW010000227.1:0-3827 GCA_035527775.1 Sumerlaeia bacterium
CGCGGCGAGGGAATCTCCTCGAAAGCATCCGGGGCCGCAACGAACCGATTTCAGCGTGGCCATCGCGCAAGCGGAAACCAAGCCCGCCGAAACCGATCTACATCTCGATCTCCAAACCGCGGTCGAGCGGCTCCCCACAAGGCAACGTGATATCCTGATCGCTCACTATTGGCGGGGACTTCCCCTGGCGGAATCCGATTCCGTCCGGGGAAGATCGAAGCAGCGGACTTGGCAAATCAAGGAAGCGGCGCTGGCGCGGCTCCGGGAACTGCTTGGATGATTTGTGGACAGTGGACTGTGGACATTGGACTTTGGAGATTTCCGAGTCCATCGTCCACCGTCCATTGTCCAAAGTCCCCTAACCCCCTCGGCACACTAAGCTTATCCCACTATTGACCGCATTCCGGCGCGATCTTTTTATACAGACTGTAAAAAATTCGCGCGACGTTTCCGTGATTTGTGGGAATAAGTATAAGTAGGCGACCCAAAGACGCTGCGGTCTCGATGGGGACCGCTTGCGAACATCGAAGGCCGTGTAGGGGCCTACACCCCCGCACGGCCTTTTTCTTTGGGCAACCGCACTTCAGGACGGGAAGGAGCCCGGCCTCCCCGTTCGATGACGTCCGGGCAAGGAAAGGAGGAACGACCGATGAAAGTCTTCCTGGCTTTGATCTGCTTGCTCGCACTGGCCTGCGCCATCGTGTTCCTCGGCGCGGACATTCCGGCCGAGATCGACCACGTGGGCGCTGGCCTTGCGTCGGCGAGTGCCGTCATTCTGGACGGCGAGAACTTCCACCCGCCCGAGGTGGTCGCCGCGGTGACTACACAGCCCGCGGGTCTCGTCAATTGGCGCGAAACCGCTAAACAAGACTTGGTGGTCGCGAATCTAAGCGAGACGCGACAAGAGAAAGTTTTGCGGGCGCGTGTTGACCCAAGCATTGAAGCCGCCGGTGGTCCGCTGAAACTCCCTATCGCCGGCCACGACCCTCCGAACGTATCTGACAAATGATAAATCGGGCGCGGTCGGCGAAAGCGGCCCGCGCCCGCGAGCCATGGCAACAACCATCAGTGTCACAGCCTTCCAGACCGTCTGCGCGGAATGCGGCGACGCCATCGAAGCCGCCGACTGGGGCCTCGCCGCTACGAAATATGCCGTCGCCGAAGCCATCAACGCCGGACTCGAGGTCCAGCTCAGTGACAGCGGCTCGAGCGTGCAGCGGCGCGAGACGCTCAAGGGACTCGCGGCCGCCATCGAGACCGCCTGCAAGATCGTCGCTCAGACCGATGGCCAGGGGCGCTTCATCACCACCCGAACGAGGCATCCGCGATGACGCCCGACGCGGCATACGCCTTCAAGCAGTGCTCGACTCGCGGGGAACGCGCGGTCGATTTCGTCGTCGAGACGTTTCTGCCCCACGGGCAACGCAGTGTGAGTCTCCGTCGCCATTTCCGCCGCTACGACCGCGACGAAGAATATCGCCGGTTCTGGGAGGCCGCGCTCCACGCCCGAGGCTATGGCGCCGCTAAAACCGGGACGACTACGACGCCCTGGCTCGAGCAGACCGGCGAAGCCGACCGTCACATCATTCCCGACCTCAAGGAGATGATGACCAAGTCCCGCGCGCTCAACCGCAAGGACCCGATCGGTTCCGGCATCAGCAATACCTTCATCAGCAACGTCGTTGGGATCGGCATTCGCGGGCAGGCCCGCACGGACGATCGCGATCGCAACGAAAAAATCGAGCAGGTCTTCCGTGACCGTCAGGATCATCTCGCCCTGGCCGACGATCTCACGTTCGCCGAGTTCCAGCAAATGGTCTTCGCCAAGGTGCTCGAGGACGGCGGCAGCTTCAGCAAGCGCGCCCGCCGTTTCCCCGGCGAGCCGCTCTGGTTCGAAACAATCGAGAAGGACCGTGTCGCCACGCCGCTCGGCCAGCAGCCCCAGGACCCCAAGGGGTCGATCCGCGAGGGCGTCGAGAAGGATGCGGCCGGCGTACCGGTCGCCATCTGGGTCTGCAAGCAGCACCCGGGCGCATTTCTCGGCATATCCGGCTTCGGCAGTCCCGTCCAGGGCGCCGCGAAGCCGACCGGCCTTCTTTCGGCCGATAATTTCGTCCGCGTACCAATCGATGAAATCAAGCACATCCGCCTGCATCCCCGGCGGCCCGGCCAGACCCACGGCGTCCCGCTGTTTCACGCGATTTTGCAGGACATTCACGACCTCGATCTGCTGATGATCGCGGCGCTCAAGCGCGTGCAGATCGCCGCCTGTCTCGCACTCTTCATCAAGACGGAAGTGCCAATCGACCAGGTCGTTGATCTGACCGCGGAAAAGTACGGCTTTCAGCTGAAGCAGGAGATCGAGCCGGGCATGATGTTCTCGCTCCACCCGGGCGAATCCATCGAAACCCTCGTCCCCAACTTCCCCATCCCCGAGCTCGCTCCGTTCATCATCACGCTCTCGCGGCGGATTGGTGCGGCACTCGGCCTGCCCTGGCAGGTAGTCCTCAAGGATTTTGGCGACAGCACCTACTCGAGCGCCCGGACCGATCTGCTCGAGGCCCGCCAGGTCTATCGCATCTTCCAGGCTTGGCTCAGCGAGAAATGGCTCACCTGGGTCTGGGTCACGGTGCTTGAAGATGCGAAGCTCCGTGGCGACCGCCGCCTCGCCGGCGTGCCGCCGGACGATTTCCGCAAAGTCCAGTGGATCGCGACCGGCTGGTCCTGGGTCGATCCCGTCAAGGATGCGAAGGCCGCCGAGACAGAACTGCGCATCGGAGCGATCGACGAATACATGCTCGCTGCCTCGAAGGGCCGCGATTACGAGGAGGTCTATGCGGCCCAGTGCCGGGCTGAGAAATTCCGCAACGATACCCGTAAGAAAATGGGGCTCGCGCCACTGCCGCCCGGTCTGCCCGTGGCGCCCATCTCCCCAAAGGAGGTCACAGACGATGACAGCGAAGACGCTGAGAAAGAGAAAGCGAAGAGAGCGCAAGACCGCGAAGCGGCAAGCGCCGCAGCCGGCACCGCACGCGCCGCGGTCGCCTGAGCACGCGGCGCTCGAGGAGGACCTCCAGCGCCGCGATCTCACCGTCCGCACTTACCACGTCCGCGCCGACTCCTACAACGAGCCTGACCGGTCGTTCGAGGCCGTCCTCGCGACCGAGACGCCCGTCCTCGTCTTCGACCTCTTGCGCTTCGAGGCCATCGAGGAGGTCCTGCGGATGGACGGGGCCGAGATTCCCGCCAGCGGTCAGATTCCCCTCCTCGACAGCCATGACCGCAGCACCATCCAGAAGCAGCTCGGCTCGACGCGCGAGATCCGCGTCGAGGGCGAGCAACTGGTCGGCCGCAACTTCATCTCCGAGGCCGAGCAAGACGCGGCCACGAAGGTCCGGGAGGGCCACGTCACCGACCTCTCCATCGGATACCGCGTGATCAACTTCATCGATATCCCGCCGGGCCAGAGTCAAGAGGTCAAGGGCAAAACATACACCGCCGGCGACCGCACGCGGCGGATCAGTACCAAATGGATCGTCAAGGAAAACTCGCTTCTCCCCATTGGGGCGGACGAGATGGCAAAGGTCCGGGCCCAAATGGAAAACCGGACCACTACCCGAAAGGAGGTCAAGAAGATGACCAACTTCCAGAAATGGCTCGCGAAGCTCGAGGTCGATGAGGCCAACCTCAACGAAGACACCGAGGAGGAATTCCGTCGCCTCTTCAAGCTCGACAAGAGCGGCGGTGGCGATTCATCCGACGATCCGCCCGAAGACCCGCCGGCCGAGATCGAGGCGGAAACCCGTGCCCGTGAAATCCGGGCGATG
>DATKZW010000228.1:0-3719 GCA_035527775.1 Sumerlaeia bacterium
AGACGGAGCGTGAGGGACGCTCCGGGGATGGATTCTCGCCGGCGGCTTCGAGTGCGCTTTCGATCTCTTGGAGCTCCCCTTCCAGGCGGCGAAGAAAGTCCGTTTCCTCGCGGCGTTTCAGCCGCACTTGGTCCAGCTCCATCTTGTAGAGGCGCGACCTGTCGCGGCCTTTCAGCAGAATGTACTGGATAATCAGCAGGATAGCGATCACCAGCGGAACCGGACCGTAGAGGACGCGGATGAACTCCTTTGCCCCGCCCGATAGCACGACCCCAAGCGCAAAGACCGTGATGATGGCGAGAATGAGAAGGGCGTTCTTGAGCGGCGAAGGCGGTCGGGGGCGGCGCCGTCTGGAGCGGTCTCGACTGGACGCAGGGCCGGAAGAGGGCGAGGGGTTGGTCATTTGGGGCATCTTCCTGGGACGCGATCTCTTCGCTCGAGTCTTCCCTCGGGGCTTTGCGGTCCATTCCCCCCCTTGTTCTCGGGACGCGTCTGCTTCTCCTGGGTTCGCCGCCCCGATGACCGCTCAGGAAATCTCTCCGCTCCATTCACGGTCGTCAGGTCCGCCGGCGACCCATTCGTTCTTCCATTCCTCGACGATCGAGGCCCGCCGGAAAGAGCCGTCGCGAAGGCCGACGGTTCGGATCGACAGCCGTTGGCCGTCCAACTCGACCAAACGCATCTCGAGAGGGAACTCGATCAGAGACGGCGCCTGGCAGCACACGACGCCGTCCTGGACGACCAGATCCACGATGTGCCAATGCCCCGCGAAGGCGGCCTTCACGTTTGCTGAGGAGGCGGCGATTCGAGCGAGATCGCCGTGGTGAACGAACGGATCGAGGAATTTGCCGGTGGGCATGGGCGACTCAGGAACCGGTTTCCCTTGTGGAAGCGAGCCGATCGGGTAAGCAGGTTTCCAGAAAAGGGGCGGATGCGTCACGAAGACGGCCGGCTTGCCGTCCGTGTCCTGCAGTTCCTCTTCGAGCCATTCGAGTCCCTCGCGCAAGGGCCCAATGCCGATGAATCCCCCATCTCGCGGCATGCAATCCGAGGACTGCCCCTCCGCTGAGTGCCAAAACGCGCAATCCAGGAAGAAAAACCGCAGACCGCCGAGATCCCGCGCGTAGTAAAAGTCTCTCCCGGAGTTCTCGAAGAGAGGGAGAATCGCCTCTCGGACGCCCGGACGGAACGTGTCGTGATTGCCGAGGGTGATATAGTAGGGGCAATCCATCCGGTCCATGACTTCCTTGCCAAAACGGAAGCTCTCCAGGTCGCTCGCCGTCGTGAAGTCCCCGCAATGGATGATGAAGTCTGGCGCCAGGTCCCGAACCGTTTCGACGAGGCTCTCGGCGATCTCGTCCGACATTGTGAAGAGCATGCGGTTCCACCAGAAGTAATCCTGGTCGGTCCCGCTCGCGTCGAAGTGCGTGTCGCTCATGACCAGGAACCTGGCAGTCATCGCGCGTCGCCTTTTCATCTTGTCGTCGTGCAGGAAGCGGTTGGCCTCGTCTTCTTGGCCGGGCCTCGGGGCCCGTCGCCTTCTAGGGCAGAGACGGCCGCACCACGGCCGTGATGGCAATCCTGTGCTTGTGGGCCAACTCGATCGCCTCTTCCCGGTCGAAGAAAAGCGTCTCATCTGCCATGATCGCCAAGGCCCCCCCCCCTGCTTCGTGCAAAGTGCGGACCGTGGTCGGGCCGATGACGGGGATGTCGAATCGGGAATCCTGGCGGGGCTTGGCCACTTTGACGACCACGATGTCCCCGCCGGCAATGCGACCCGCCCGGAGGATTGTCTCGTCCGTGCCCTCGAGGCTCTCCACCGCGACGACGGCCAGATCCTTGATCACAACCGTCTGACCGATGTCCATGCCGGCGATCTGCCGCGCGATGGGGAAGCCGAAGTCAACGTCTCTCTCCTCACGGGAAGTCAGCTTGCGCTTGGGCGTCAAGAGTCCCGCCGCGGGCATGCAATTGCGGATGAGGAGCGAGGAATCGATCACTTCGATGTTCTCCCGCGCCAATTCCTCCACCACGGCGCCGAGGATGGTGTCCGCTTTGCGGTTGACCACGCGGCCGAGCAACCTCAGACTCCGTCCGTCGAAGCCCCGGTAGCGCCAGATGCTGCTGTGATCGATCCGTCCCGCCATCGCCACGTGGCGGATGTCCTGCTGGTGCAGTCGGTCGATCATCCTGCTCAGTTGACCCAGCTTCATCCAGTGCATCTCGCTAACCTTGTCGGCCAGTTCGGGCGACGTGATCCCCCTGACGCCAAAGGCGGTTACGGGGATCCCCGCTCCGGTTGCCGCTTGGCCGAGCAGGAATGGAAAGCGTCCCGCGAAGGCAATGAGCCCGAGCCGCGGGATCTGCGTGAGGGTAGAGGCGGTTCCCCCACTGGACGGGTCAACTGCGGCGGAACGTTTCGACATCATACACCGCGACGGTACCAAACCGGCTGGGCGGCAACAAGACAATTCTCGGGCGGCTCGCCCGCGCTTTTCTTCTTGCCAGTCCCCTTGGCGCCCCCTACAATTTCGCCTTAGTCCGCTTCGCGAATCCCCAGGAGTCCGGGCGCGGTGGCGGAGAGGCGGGTTCTTTCCCCATTGCCCCCAGGTCTGCTCGGGTCCAAGCGGCTTGCGCGAAGGCGCTCACCTCGAAGGACGACATGCCATGGCGCTTCAGACGTTCGATTTCGAGAAGCCGATCGTTGACTTGGAAGAGGAGATCGAAGCCCTCCAACGGGAGGAGAGCTCCGATCCCGAGTCCTTGGGCCAGCTTGAGACGCTAAAACGAGAATTGGCAGCGCTTCGCACGGAAATCTACGGCAACCTGACGCCTTGGCAGCGCGTTCTGATCGCCCGTCACATGTCTCGGCCGAGGTCGCTCGACTACATTGGACTGCTGACCACCGAATGGACGGAGCTCAGCGGGGACCGTTGCTTCCGCGACGATTCGGCCGTCGTTTGCGGTCTGGCCCGCTTCGAAGGGGATCCGGTGGCCGTCATTGGCCAACAGAAGGGACGCGATACGCGCGAGAACGTCGAGCGGAATTTCGGGATGATGAAGCCCGAGGGCTACCGCAAGGCGTTGCGCGTCATGCGGTTGGCCGAACGCTTCGGCCTGCCCGTCTTGATTCTTATCGACACGCCGGGCGCTTACCCCGGCATTGGGGCGGAAGAGCGAGGTCAGGCTGAGGCGATTGCCCGCAACATCATGGAGATGTTCACGATCCGAACGCCGCTTCTGGGAGCCGTCATTGGCGAAGGGGCGAGCGGGGGCGCCCTGGGGATCGGCGTCGTCGACGTCATGCTCATGATGGAGAACAGTTGGTACT
Organism: Sumerlaeia bacterium; assembly: GCA_035527775.1. GTDB lineage: Bacteria > Sumerlaeota > Sumerlaeia > UBA8349 > UBA8349 > DATKZW01. The sequence continues at coordinate 3,332 of DATKZW010000228.1, forward strand.
GCGTCATCTCGCCGGAGGGGTGCGCGTCCATTCTCTGGCGCGATGCGGCCATGGCGCCGAAAGTGGCCGAAGTGCTGAAACTGACTCCGGACGATCTCCTCCAGCTCAAGGTCATCGACGAGTGCGTCCCCGAGCCTCTAGGGGGCGCTCACCACGGGGTCGAGGAAGCGGCCGCCAATCTCCGCCAAGCCTTCTCGCGCCATCTGAAACGCCTCCGGTCCAAGGACATGGACGCTCTCCTGGCCGAGCGATTCCAGAAATACCGCCAATTGGGCGTATATGTGGAATAGCCTCGGGCAAGCGTCTCTCTCGGGACGTGTTGCGCGGCCTGGGTCTCCGCATTCCCTGGAAAGGCGCCCCCGGACCATGAGCGAAGAACGAGACACCG
>DATKZW010000229.1:0-5018 GCA_035527775.1 Sumerlaeia bacterium
GCGCTCCCACGCGGCGCCGACGACGGCGTCGCCGCGCCCATCGCCGTTGGCGTCGGGGACGCCCGAGACGGGAGCGCCGAAATAGCCGTGAAAGACTTCGCCGGGCGAGGTCGAGCGGTCCTGGGTCACGCCGCGGTCCGAGGCGGAGGACGACTTTGCGGCGCCTTTGTCGACCTTGTAGGAAAGGATTCCGCCCGCCGTCAGAGCGGCCGCCGCGACGAGCGCCAAGATGCCTTTGCCCGTCGTGAAGACTCTCTTCGCCGCGACAACGACCCCGCCGACGGCCTTGAGCCAACCGAGAGTCCCGCCACCCGCCCCGGCGCCCGCGGGCGCCGAAAGCGTCGCGGACGCCAGCCACGCCGCGCCTCCGGCCGCCCCCAAGAGGGTGGCCTTGCTCTCCGCCGAGAGGCCCGCCACGGCGCCCGCAAGGGTTACCGCGCGGGCCGCGGCGGTGCGCGTGGGACGCAAGGCCGGCGCAGATTCGCCCAGGACGGTTTCCGGCGCCAGCGATTTCCTGAGCGTGGCCGCCACCCGCTTCAGCTGCCGCCCCACCGTCGACGGATGGACCCGAAGATGCAGGGCGATTTCCTTCTGGCTGAGCCCCTCGCTATAGTGCAGCAGGACGATCTCGCGCTGGCCGACGGGAAGGCGGAAAACCGCCTTGCGCACCGCCACGTCCCGCTCCGCGCGCTCGATCTGCTCGCGAGCGTTCTCTTTCCCTTCGTCCGGGATTTCTGCGGGCGTTTCGTCAATCGACACCATGGGAAGGAGCCTCGATTCGCGCTGACCGCGCCGGGACCAATCGGTGGCCAAGTTGTGAGCGACGCGCACCAGCCAGCCGGCGAACTGGTCCGGGGCTCCGATTCGGTCCAGATAGAGGAAGGCCCGAAGGAACACTTCCTGCGCCAGGTCCTCGGCCGTCTCGCGGTGGCTCATCCGGCCGTAAGCGATGGCGTAAACCATGCCGAAATGGCGCTCGACGAGCCGCTGGAACGCTTGCGGACTCCCCGCTCGCGCGGCGTGAACCAGTTCCGCATCACCGGGTCGTGTCTCGGCGTCAGCCACGGTCGTTGTCGTCTCCCAGGGGAATCGGCCCTTCGTCCTCCACTGTAACCGATACACGACCAGCGCGGGGGAAAATTGCAGGGGAGGCGAGAAAAAAAGGGGGAGATTGCTCCCGCCCGCCGTCAAGACGGACGCGTCCGTCGACCCGGCACGGCGCCCGGGGTCGACACTGCGGTTGGCGACATACGCGTTGCCAAGCGAGCGGATCCGCCATAGTGGGAGACGGCCCTGGCGCGCGCACAGGCGGGCCAGAGCGCCCGGCGTCACGCCGCGGAATCAGGGCTCAAGGAGCTGTGCCAACCGAGCGCCAAACTCGGCCGAATCGGCGAAGAGGTTGATCGCATCCTCGGCGGTCTGGCGGCCCGAGTCGAGCTCGTCCGTCCAGTAGGCGACTTCCGCGTCGTTGGGGAATCGGCCGAGGAAAGCGCGGTAGAGCCGGATCACGACGGCCGAATCCGGGTCGCCGCTTGCGGATTGGATCAGGTTCTGGAACTCGTCGGACGCGATGACGGCGCCGCCACGCTCACTCAAGTCGAGGAGCCTTGGAGGCCTTTCGGGACGAGATCCAACCGAGAAGGGCAGTCTTTCGCGCGTTCAAAACGTCGTCAAGGCGGGCTTCGCTTGGGTCACATCAATCCCGTAAGACCTGTGCTCTCAACGTGAACGATGTTTTCCGCAGGGACAGTGGCGATCGAGCGCAGCAGGGGTGGCAGAGAGGCTCGGTCGCGAGGGCGATCGTGCCAGAAGGCCCGTCCTGGGTCGAATTGCGCTTGAAGCTCAGCCGAAAAGCGATGAGAATCGTCTCAGTTGGATCGAAATGACAGTCTCACGCGAAGTCAAATGGGGGATCTCGGCCAGAAAAAAACCCTCCAACCAAACGACCCTTCCGACGACTATATCGTTGAGGTCCAGGATTGGCGGGGCGTGACGAACCGCAGTCGCATGAAGAAGGCGGTGAAACACAGAAGGGAGGCCGTAAGTGTCCCGTTGGCTCAAACTCGCTCTTCTCCTCGTGGGTGGTTTGGCGATATTGCTCATCGCGTTTCTCGGGTCTGCTGTGGTTTCGGACTGCGTTCGCTCCGTTAAGCAGCCCGGCAACTATGCGGCGGTGTGGGAACCCTCTGATATCCGGGAGGCGCTCGATTTGCTGGAAAAGGGCTCATCTGCCCAAGAGGATGAGGACGGCTTCGTCGAGGGCGCCACCCCCGCTGCCGAGCCTGAAGACAGAGACAAGAAGGATGCTCCCACTCCGTCCCGGCTCGCCCCGTTAATACGCCCTGTGCCAGATCTTGCCATGGTGATGGGTGGCAAGGAGGAGGAGGCGCGCCAGTGGAACGCCGAGACAGACAAGTTGGCCGCGCGCTTGCTTCAGGTTCTCTACGAGGCGAAGAGTATGAACGTCGAAGAAGCGATTGAAAGGATGAGGCTGATCGATCGCGATTTCCATGATGTATCCAACCGGGGGCCGGACAACACCATCTTCATAACCCATCCAGACGGCTCCTGGGGCCCCGCGTCGCCTTTCCCTAGATGGAGAGAGCAATACGAGGGAGTATTCACCGCAGTTCTGCTTCAGCACGAGGCATGACGCCATCTCGCCTTACACTATCGCAACAGGGACTGGGACCGAGAGGTCTACTACCTCCGCAAGAACGGCCTCCGGGGTTACGGCAAGATTGCCCTGCGCTCCCTTGAGCGAATCGGCGAACGGGTCGGAGACCTAGAGGAGGCGCCTGGCAGGGCGCTCGGCACCCCGGGACCCGCCTCGGACGAAGAAGAGGGGCGCCAGTAAAGAGCCACCGCATACCGGACCCTGAAACTGGGAGGCACTGTACCTATCCCCCTTGGCTCTTCCTTTCCCCTGCCCGCCGCTTCCACTTTCTCCCGCATCGAAGCGAGATCGGGTTCGGGGCTTTCCTGGATGAGCGTCCGAAACCGCTCGGGGAGCTTCTCCTTTGCCCACAGCAAGACGGCGTCCTTCTCGGGGAGGCCCATATCTTCAGCCATCTTGAGCCAGAGCTTGAGCGAGGGAGTCAGGAAGCCCTGTACGCTCCCCAAGATCCGCTTGGGTGAGCTTGCAGGTCTCACGGAACTTCAGGATTCGCTCCCCCAACGGGGTGGTCGGCAATAGTGGCTTGGCCATCTGCATTCTGCCTTTCGGAATGGGAGCCTTCGTCAATCTGAGTTCGGATTCGAGGGAGGCATCAGTCGGGCTGGCTCCTCGACCTCAGCAGTCAAACGTTGGGTACTGCTCGGGATTCGGACCTTGAGTTTCAACCACCCGTGGGTATTCAACCCCAGGCTCAGGTTCCTTCAGCTTTCGAGCCTTGCTCACCTCGAATATCCACATGTCGCCGAAGTCAAACAGGTAGAACAGCTTCCTCGGTGTAAGCGGCCAGACCTCGCTCAGCAGAACGCCCAAGTAGTCCAGGTCCTGGTCGCAACCGTCTTCGACATCACGGAAGAAGGTCTTCTTCCCTCTGGGCGTCCTCGCCGCATAGAACTCGTAAGGATGGTCTTTGCCGAAACCTACTGAATCCTGAATGGCGTCATGGAGATGGGCGAGGGTGTAGTTCTCGGGAATCTCGATCACTCGAATGCATTCTTCCCGAAGATACGCACCGCTAACGCACTGGACGGTAAGAGCGTAGATCATGAGAGGCTAACGCGTACAGCCTCAATTCTGGGTCCGCACCAAACGAAAACCCACGAAGACGCCTGGGGAGTCCGGGCCGCAGTTGTGGCGGTACGCGGAGCGGCAGTGCCCCGCATTGTAGAGCCAATGGCCGCCGCGGAGCGCCCGGTACGACCCAATTGGCAATTCCCACGCAGACCCGTTGGTTGGCGCACCGCTGTAGCTGTCGTGCCACCAATCCTGGCACCATTCCCACACGTTGCCGCTCATGTCATGAAGCCCCCAAGCGTTGGACAACTTGAGACCCACAACATGGGCATACGCCTCGTCAGCATCCCAGGTGTTGCCCATATACCACGCATAGTCGCCGATCTGCGTCTCGGACGGATCGTCGCCCCAGTAGAAGCGCGTCTGCGTTCCCGCGCGGCAGGCGTATTCCCACTCGGCTTCGCTCGGCAAGCGGAAGGTCGCCGAGCCCTGGCCCGTGGACGAGAAGATGTGTTGGTTCAGCTTCTCGATGAAGCCGCCCGATGCCGCGATGTCGTTCCACGAAACATAGACCGCCGGGCTGTTGGAGTCGTTGAGAACGCAGTCCAGACCCGACCACGGGGTCGTGCCCATCACGGCCTGCCACTGCGCCTTGGTCACCTCGCACTTGCCCATGGTGAAGGCGTAACCGATGGACACCGTGTGTTGCGGATCTTCATAGAGGGAGCTGTCTTGTTCGCCCGAGTAGCGGCCCATCTGGAACGAGCCGGCAGGAATCCGCACCAGAACCAGCGGCACGTTGCCGGGGAGATAGACGGTGCTCTCCTCGCCCGCTTGGCCGGGCGTGGGAGTCGCAGTGGGGAACGATGTGGCTGTGGGCGTGGGATCGCCGAAATACGGCCCAATCCGGGACGTGAATTCCACAGAATCTCCAAAGAGATGGATTAGTGAATCGTAGGTCGCCGAACCACCAGTTACCATGCCCGACCAGTACGTCACTTCGCTGTCGCTCGGAAAGCGGCCCAAGAACGCTCGGTAGAATCGAGTGACATGATCTGGTGCCGCTGGCTCCTTGCCGAGAAACTCCGCCGAGGCGATCACTTCTCGCCCCATCTGCTTGGCTTGTGCCCGAACGGCTTCGTTTCCGCCGGAGGAATGGGCGGCGTCAAAAAGCCCCGTGGCATACTCCAAGCCGCCCCTGTCCACCAGGCGGTCGAGAAGCCCGATATACAGGGTCGTGACGAAATTGCGTGTGGCATTCCCCTGCTTGCCGGGGTACATGTTCTGAATGCGGGTGGCGAATTCTTCGGACTCGGAGAAGATCGTCATC
>DATKZW010000230.1:0-5235 GCA_035527775.1 Sumerlaeia bacterium
ATGATGGAGATTCGCGATGAGCTGATCGCCCTGGACATGGCGACCTATGCCTTCGTGAACACCCGGGCGATCTCCGCCGGATCGCTGATTGCCGTCGCCATGGACAAGATTGTGATGAGCCCCTTCTCCAGCATCGGCGGCGCCCAGGTGATTACCGGAATGGGCGAGGAGATCCCGGAAAAAGTCGAGAAGAAGGTCAGCTCCATCCTGAAAAGCGAAGTGCGTTCGACGGCCAAGTACAAGGGCCATCCCGTCAGGATTTGCGAGGCCTTCATCGACGCCTCGATCGAGATCCCCGGGCTTACGCCAGATGATGAAGTGCTCACCATGGACCAGGAACAAGCCGTCACGACGACGACCTACACGGACCCTCGGACGTCGGAAACCGTCGTGATTCCTCCCCTGGCGGCGTTCATCGCGGAAGACGTCGAAGATCTCCTCGCGAAAGAGAAGATCTGGCCCGCGAGGATTCTCACCTACGAGATGACTTGGTCCGAGATCCTGGCCAAGCGGCTGATGACGATCAGGGCCTTGCTGTTGGTTATCGGACTGGGCGCTCTGTTTCTCGAAGCCAAGACTCCCGGCGTCGGCGTTCCGGGGGCCGTGGGCGTGATAGCTCTAGCGCTTTTCTTTTGGGGAAGTTACCTGGCCGATCTCTCGTCTTTCCTTGAGGTCGTTCTCTTCATCCTCGGGTTCTTCCTGCTCCTCCTGGAGATTTTCGTGATACCGGGTTTCGGACTGGCGGGCGCTACGGGCATCGTCCTGATTATCGCAAGCCTGATCATGGCCATGATCAAGCTGCCGCCGCCCGACATCCCCGACATCGGGTTCAACACGGAGATGCTCAAGCGCGCGCTGGCCACCCTCATTGCGGTCTTCGCGGGGCTCGTTTTTCTAATCTGGGCCCTGTCCAAGACGCTCCCGTCCACGCCGCTTTTCCGCAGGTTCGTGCTGAATCCCGACGCGTTGGCCGAGGCCGATCGCGCCACGCAAGTCTCCCTCGGCGTCACGCTGAAGGAACACGCCATAGACCACAGCGGGCTGGTTGGGAAAACGGGCGAGGCGCTGACCGACCTCCGACCTGCCGGCATGGCCCTGGTCGACGGCCGAAGAATCGACGTGGTGACGCAGGGCGACTATATCGAGCAGGGCGCCCCCATCAAAGTCGTCGACATCCATGGAAACGTGCATACGGTCGTGGAGGATCGGGAAAGGGAAGAGAAGCGCAAAGGAGGCGTCCCATGGAATTCTATGACGTCGTGAAGCGTCGGCGGAGCGTGCGGAAGTTCTCGCCTTGCGAGGTGAGCGATGAGGTCTTGCTTCGCGTTATCGAGGCGGGGCGGCTGGCGCCATCGGGCTGCAACGCCCAGAATCGGGATTTCATCATCATTCGCGACCGCCGGGTCTTGGCCCAACTGCACGAGAAAACTCAGCCTTCCTTCGAGACCGCCGCCGCCGCCATCGCTGTGGTCATGGACCCGGCCCCAACCCGCTACGGTTCCTACTGGGTTGAAGACGCCGCCGCCGCCATCGAGAACATGCTCCTCGCCATCGTTGACGAAGGCTACGATTCCGTCTGGATCGAAGGCACGCTCCTTCCCCACGAAGAGTGGGCCAAGGAACTCCTCGGCGTCCCGAAAGAAAGGCGCCTCTATGCCTTGCTTCCCGTCGGCAAGGCGGCCAAGGAAGGCCAAGGCCCCGCCAAGAGACCCCTCGCCGAGATCGTCCACTTCGAGACCTACGGCCGGAAGCGCTGAATCGAGTCTCAGAAAGGGAGAGCGTCTTTCCCGTCCGCGCTGTCCCCGTCCACTGTCGCCTCCTCCGAGGGGCTTTCGCTTGCCGTGAGGGGTCGGAGTGCGGCATGCGCGGCCATGAGCGTGTGTTCCTCGCCGCATCGCGTACGGACGGTTAGGGTTCGGCCCGGTCCGCGGCCATCCTCCGAAACCACCTCCACCTCGCCCAGGATCTCGTGCGCGAAACGCGGGCGAGACCTTGCGCCGTCGTTGGCAGGGGAGGGGAGAGGCCGACCCGAGAAGGAAATCGGGGCTGAAGACTCACCCACCTCGCCCTCCTTCTCGTGCCGCACCGGTTCCCCCTCGACGACGTCCAGGTCCACGCGCAGTTCCTCGGGAATCTCATAGAGGAAGACCGACGGGACGGGAGTCTCCATCTGCCCGTAGAGCCGGCGCTGAAAGGCGTGCGAGAGGTACGCGCGCTTGCGGGCGCGGGTCAGAGCCACGTAGAAGAGGCGTCTCTCCTCCTCGACGTTGCCTTGCTCGCGCAACGCCCGCGCGTTTGGGAAGATGTTCTTCTCCAGCGCCACAACGAACACCACGTCGAATTCGAGTCCCTTGGCGTTGTGCACGGTCATCAGGGAGACGCCTTGGACGTCTTCATTCTCCTCGTCGGCGCCCTTCAGAGCGATCGCTTCGAGGTAGTCGGCCAGCGAGGCGCCCAACTGTTCCTCCTCGAATTGATCGAGGGAGCCGACGAACTCCTTGATGTTCTCCAGCCGCGACAGCACGTCGATGGCGCGCGGGTCGCCCAGAGACTCCTCGTATTGAACCGAGGAGAGAATCTTCTCGACTAACGCCCTAAGGGAAAGAGTCTCCGCGGCGGCGGTCCATTCCACAAAGAAACCGGCCAGCTCGGCGGCCGCTTTCGCGGCCTTGCCCTTCAATCCCGCGGCGGCCAGTTCCTCCGAATCCAGCATGATCTCGAAAAGTGCCTTCTGCTTCTCCTCGGCGTAGGACGCCATCCGCGAGACGGCGACGTTGCCGATCCCGCGGCGCGGTTTGTTGACGATCCGCAACAGCGCAATCGTATTGCCCGGATTCGCGATGACCTGAAGATAGGCCAAAAGGTCCTTGATCTCCGCGCGATCGTAGAACCGAAGGCCGCCGACGACGCGATACGGGATGCCGGCCTCGCGCAGCGCGTCCTCGTACACGCGCGACAGAGCGTTGGCGCGGTAGAAGACGGCAATCTCGTCGAGTGGAAGGCCTTGACCGTGGAGGAAAAGGATCTGATCCGCGATGCGCCGCGCCTCGTCCCACTCGCTCTCGGCGTCGATCACGACAACGGGATCCCCCGCTTGGCTCTCCGTCCAGAGCGTCTTCCCGAGGCGTTGCGCGTTGTGCTCGATCACGGCGCCGGCCGCGTCCAGGATATTGCCCGTCGAACGGTAGTTCTGTTCGAGTCGGATGATGGCGGTTCCGGGGAAGCTCTTCTCGAACTCGAGTAGATTGGTGATCTCGGCCCCGCGCCAGGAATAGATGCTCTGGTCCTCATCGCCCACCACGCACAGATTGCGATGCTCTCCGGCCAGCAATCGCACGATTTCGAACTGGGCCAGGTTCGTGTCTTGATACTCGTCGACCAGAATGTAACGGAACCGCCGCTGGTAGGATTTGAGCAGTTTGGGATGCTTCCGCCAAAGTCTCACGATGAGCGCCAGGAGGTCGTCGAAGTCGACGGCGTCGCTTTCGCGCAGGCGTTTCTGGTAGAGGTCGTAGACCTCCGCGTAATGGGGCTCGCGCAGGGACGAAACGAACTCGCGCGCTTCGTCGTCTTCGAGCAGTCGCATTTTCGCCAAGGAGATGAGTTCCTGGAGATCGTGGGGGGCCATATGCTTGGGGTTGAATCCCAGCGCCGTGATGCAATCGCGCAGAACGGCGATCTGGTCTTTCTCGTCGCAGATCGTGTAGCGGGGAGTCAGACCCGTCGCAACGGCTTCCTGACGCAGGAACCGGGCGCAGTGAGAGTGGAAGGTCCCCATGGCGAGCCGTTCCGCTTCACCCGGCCGGCACAAACGGGCCACGCGTCCTTTCATCTCCCGGGCCGCTTTGTTGGTGAAAGTGGCCGCGAAGATCTGCCAGGGAGGCACGCCTTTTTCCGAGATCAGGTAGGCGATGCGATGGGTGATGACGCGTGTCTTCCCCGATCCCGCCCCGGCGATGACGAGAACCGGCCCCTCGGTCGTGGTCACGGCCTCGCGCTGGGGCGGGTTCAAGCTTTGAAGCAGGGGTGGATCAGTCGCCATCTGCATTTGCTCTGAAGAGTCAAGCGCGGGATCGGTCCGCCGCGGCCGGCATGGAGGGGCGCTGCTCTGGGGCGTCCCTCATTCCTTACCCGGATTCACTGGACGGTTGGGTCCTTTTCTCTCGACCCTGTGACTTCCCATAGCTCGTACGTTCCTATAGTCTCCAGGAGCTTGGCCCGTTCGGGGAAAACGATGTCCGGACGCGGCGTCTTCACCAGGAAGTGCGTTTTCTTCCGGGCTCGCCGCAGCCGCTCTTCGAGCTGGGCGGGATGGACCAGCTCCCGGACCTTCAGGGGATAATTGGAGTGGTACATGGCCATCCAGGTTTCGTGCAAACTGCCGCCCGAGTACACCTCCAGGTCCTTGTGCGGGATCTGAATGAGACTGGCGGGATAGCGAGAGGAATCGTGCTCTCGTTCGAGCCGTTGGATGAGAGACAGAAACTCGACCGGCACTCCCCAAGCGTTGGGGTAGCCCGCGCACGCTTGGCGGAGCGAGACGAAGGCGTAGAACAGAATGAAACAGACGATGAGAGTCCGGGCCGCCCGCATTTTCCGCCCCCGCAACCCCGACCAGAGACAAGCCAGAGGCCCCGCGCCGAGGCAAAGAAGGGGGAGAACCAGGAACTCCGAGTACCGCGCCCGGTTGTTGGAGCCGACCCCGCTTTTCGCGCACACAAGCATGGAGCAAAACAGGATGAGCGCTACGATCGCGACGAAAAACATTGCGGGCTTCTTTCGCGTTGAGAATGCGAACGCGATTCCTACGAACGCCAGACCCAGCCGATGCCAGTGGTCCTGCCATAGGATCATCGGGTAAACCAGAAATCGGCGCATCGGGGAGGAAAGATCGTAGAAAAGATTGCCGGCGGCGTTCCCCTCCGTGGCGAAGCGAACGAAGGCGACAGGAGAGCCGTGCCAACGATAGCACGAGACCGCCCACGCCGCGGGAAACGCCGCCAGTATGAGACAGGCCAGCGCAAGGACCCAGGCTTCGCGGCGATGCCGGCTCGAAAGCGAGAAGAGAACGAGACGCGCCGCCAGAAAAATGCCGAGCAGGATTCCTACGTACCACATCTCGTAGCGCAAGGACGCGCCTATGCCTATCCACACGGCCGAGCGAAGGAAAAGGAGCTCGGAACGGCGAAGCCGCCCGGGGGGCGCGTCCTCGGCGCGCGCCCCCCATCCCGCGAC
>DATKZW010000231.1:0-2070 GCA_035527775.1 Sumerlaeia bacterium
CCACGTCACGCCAGGTGAGGGCGCGGAGCTGGCCGAGTTCGGCTCCGGTGTGTGCGGCAAGGGTGTAGCGGTAACGGCGTTCGGCGGGAGAGGCAGTCAGGAGGGCGGCGAACTCCTCGCGCGTGAGGTAGCGGGGGCGCGCCGGCGGCTCTGAGGGAAGCTCGAGGCCGTCGAAGGGGTTGGCCGGGCAAAGCCTTTCCTCCACACAGCGGCGGAATATCCGTTTGAGAAAACTCATCTCCTTGCGGATCGTTGAGGGGTTGCGCCCTTGCTGGAGCGCGGCCAGAAGATATTCGCGACAGAGGCGCGGCGACACCTCAGCGGGAAGCCGATCGCCAACAAAGGCGGCGAAGCGATCCATGAACGCCTTGCAACTGTAACGCCAGTCCCGGCCATTGCGCACGTCAATCTCGGCGAGAAGGTCACGCGCCACGTCGAGCCAACCTTTCGCGGATGCTTTGGACGGCGGCGCAAGCCCAAGGGCTGACAATTGGAGTTGCTTCTCGAGCTGCCGTGCTAGGAGCAGCGCCTGTTTCTTCGACCCGACGCCACGCGGCAGCGTCCGCCTCTCCCGCCGCCCCTTCCCCGTATAAATCGTCGCGCGCCATGTGCCAGACGGAAGCCGTTCGATATGTGGCGTCATGCCGCAGATCCTCCTTCACTTCGGCCTCGATAAACCGGCGAACGCGCCCCGCGCCATACCAGCGAATCCGGCCCGCCCGCGTGAGGCGGTAGACGGTCTGGACGCTCACGCGCAGAATCGCGGCGAGCTCTTGGGCGGTGAGATATTGGGGGTTGGGTGACACGCCGCAAAGGGCGGCAAAGAAACAGGCTCTCGGGGCCGGTCGGCCCGAAGGCCGCCGGGGAATCCGAGAGCGTGAAGAGATGGTTACACAACGGACCGGAGTCTGTCAAGTGTTTTTTTTCACACGGCAAACTCGCCCCAAGCACTACCGCGCCTTTTTCACGTCAAAGAGCAACTTGCCGCTCTCGAAGCCCGGCAGATATAGGGAGTCGATCTGCGCTTCCCAATCCTCAATCTGCACCGGAAGGGCTACGCCGACGTTTTCTTTCTCGATCTGTTTGCCTCCTGGCGGCAAGTCTCTGATATAGAGCCGACCCTGGGCGAGCAACTTCTTCCCGAAGCCGTAGAAATTTACGTTCAAAGAGAGGCTCTGAATAACGAGATTCGAAGCGTTCTTGACCTCAATGAAAGCGTTGCAGCCGCCAATGAAAGGGTTGGTCTCGGTTTCGATTCTCGCCATCCTGACCTCAAGGGTCCCCGCCTTGGGAATCGGTGTCGCTTTTTTCTCCTTTGGACGTTCCGTTCGCTTTGGGATATTCACGTGCCCCTTCTTTCCGGAGCCCAAGGAGGGGAATACATCCGTTACAAGTTGGTCCCAATCTATATGCGTCTTGCCCGCGTCCCTACCCGAGACGTAGTTCGTCGCTGGGCCGTCCTCGGAAACCCACCCGCCTTCCGCTTCCGCGCGGGCGATTTTCTCCAGCGTTGCCCGCGCTCTTTGCAGGCCCGCTTGAAAGTCAGGGTTCTCGGGGGCGAGTCGACACAGCTCTTCGTAGGCGACAGCGTCCCGGACAAAATCGGCTGTTACGAACGTCTGTTTGCCCGAGTTCGCGATGGTCTGGGAGAGAAGCCAGGCGATCTTTTCTTTGCCGGCGAGGGGCGGCTCCTCGACCCGCTGAGTCATTGTCGTAGAGATTGCTGTGAGCGTCGCCGTCGTTTGCGGGGGCGGTTGCTCGGGCGATTCGGCCCCCCTGTCCCCATCCCGCCTGAATTCCCACGGGGGAATCGGCTCCGCGTCCGCCCAAAGCCCCCGCCTCTCCGCGCGGGCGGCAGAGTCCAACGTCCTCAAGGTTTTGTCCCCCGGCGCGTAGGCGCTGTACCACCAGGCTAGCCCTTCCCGGACCAGCTCTCGATTGAGGTTCCGTCCGTCCGGGAGTGTGAGCTCACCCACCGTCCGGCCCCAGCGGTCCTTGTCTCGAACCTTGACGGTCACGGTTTTTCCGAACGCGGCGTTCACCGTGAATTGTTTGGCCTTCGTGCCGTAG
>DATKZW010000232.1:0-4257 GCA_035527775.1 Sumerlaeia bacterium
CTCGATGCGGACGAGCCGGTTGCCGTGTTCGCGATCCAGGACCGCGAGTTCATTCTCCAAGAGGGCGAGTGGAGCGACTGGGTTCGCCTGGAGTTCCGACCCGTCAAAGGTCTGGTCAGCGTGAGCGCGATCGTTCGCTTCTTCCTCCAGAAAGTGCGGCCCGATTTCCGCCTCTACGTCACGCCCCTGCAGATCGACCCGCGAGATCCGGCCCTGCCTATCTCGACGCCGCCGGCCTGGTCGCGGAACCTCTGCGAGGACCTGGGACCCTTCTACACGCAGGGACTTCCCGAAGACTCCAAAGCGCTCTCGGGCGGCATATTCTCGGGACGCGATTTCTGGAACCAGACGCAGTTCGTTTTCCAGGAAGACTACCGTGCCCTCAGGCGTCTCCTCGGGACTTTCGACGAGGGTCTCCTCTTCTTCTACTTCTCGAGCCTTGACCAGGGAACCCACATGCTGTGGAGCTACATGGACCCGCAACACCCCGCCCACAATCCGGAAGAAGGGCTGAGCGACGCCATTCAGACCCTCTATCAACAAATGGACGAGATGCTGGGGTACGTGCTCGGAACCATTGACGGCGACACGACGCTCATCGTGATGTCGGACCACGGCTTCGCACCGTTCTATTGGGAGGTTAATCTCAACACCTGGCTTCTCGAAAACGGTTACATTCGAATGCGCCAAGGAGCTCAGCCCAGCGCGTCGGGCTACTTCGACAACGTCGATTGGGCGGGAACGACGGCCTACGCCTTGGGACTCAACGGCGTGTACGTGAACTTGAAAGGGCGGGAGAAAAACGGGATCGCTGTGCCAGGCAAGGAACATGACGAACTGTTGGTCAAGCTGGAAAGCGATCTCCTTGCCATGCAGGATCCGCGCGATCCGTCGCGACCCGTCGTCTCGCGCGTCGTTCGACCCACGCGCGACTTTCACGGCCCGCGCGCCGCCGCGGGACCCGACCTGATCGTGGGGTATGCCCGCGGATACCGCAGCTCGTGGGAAAGCCCCCTGGGAAGGTTCTCCCGCGAGGTTTTCAAAGACAACAAAGATCCCTGGAGCGCCGACCACTGCATGGACAACCGCGCGGTCCCGGGCGTCTTCGTGACAAACCGGAAAGTCGCGCTCGAATCGCCGGGGCTGGAGGATCTCACGGTTTCCATCCTGGCCCACTACGGCGTCGCGCCGCCTCCCGAGATGATCGGTCGCAACTGTCTGGCGCCGGCGCCGGCGAAATGAGGAATCCCACGCCCTAAAAGAGGACAGGAGAATGTTTGGCCCAAGGATCAAGCTGGACAAGGCCCTATATGACAGAATCCGGAAACTGGCGAAAATCGCGGGCTATTCCTCGCCCGACGAGTTTGTCGCGCATGTCCTGGAGAAGGAGATCGCCGAGCTCGAGAAACCGGATTCCGAGGAAGAGGTCAGAGAGAAACTGAAAGGGTTGGGATACCTTTCCTAGAAGGCTGAAGGATGAAGGCGACCCGCGGTCGGTGGAAAGATGATGACTGCACGCGGCTTCATGACTCGGCAAAGCGCTGAAAGGGAGCGCCGGCAGGTGGCGAAGGAATGAAAGCGGCGACGATCTGCAACACGGCCCTGACGACTCTCTTCGGCGTCTTCTTTCTGCCGTTTCGAGGGCTCGATCCGGTGTGGGCGCTTGTTGCCGTGTCTTTCCTCACCGGCGCGCTCATGGTGTGGATATTCGGGAAAGTCTCGAATCAAGAGAAGATCAAGGAGACGAAGGATCAGGTCTGGGGCAACCTCCTTGCCGTGCATCTCTTCCAGAATTCCATGGGCGTCGTGCTGCGCTCGCAAGTGCGCGTGTTGCGGCACACCCTTGTCTATATGGCTTACTCCTTCGCGCCGATGCTCGTCATGCTCGTCCCGGTTACTCTCATTATCATCCAACTGAATCTCCATTTCTCCGTCCGTCCCCTCCGACCCGGCGAGCGCGCGTTGGTGAAAGCCGTCGTGCGCGACTCGTCGGCTCTCCAGCGGCCGATCGCATTGCAGGCGCCGGTGGGGATCGCCGTCGAGACCCCGCCCGTGCGCATCCCTTCGAAGAAGGAGATCGCTTGGAGAATCCGCGCGGCGGACTCGGCGCGCCGAGGCGCGCAAACGGCGCTCCATGTTGATGTTCGCGACGACAGGAGCGTGGTGGAGAAAGAGATCGTCATCGGCGGGCGCTGGGGCGCCGTCTCCGCGCGCCGCCCGGGGAGGGGTTTTCTCGACGCCATGCTCTGGCCCGGCGAAGACCCGATCCCGCGCGCTTCGACGTTTGAGGCGGTCGAGATTGTCTACCCTGAACTGCCGCTGACCGCATTCGGCTGGGAAATCCATTGGCTCGTTCTCTTTTTCGTTCTGTCGGTTCTTTTCGGGTACCTCTGCAAAGGATTCTTCGGCGTGACGCTCTGATTCCGGGCGCGCGCGGTGAAGCGTCGCCCCATTCTAGAGTAAACCTCTCGACGAACAAGGCAATTGCCCGTCCCCAGTGACTTCCTAAAGGGGCAGGTTTTTTTTCAAATCCGATCATTTTGTTCTTGCCCCCCCTCCCCCCCGGGGTGTGCGAAGATATCTTGGATGATTCCCCTCATCCGGCATTCTCGCCGGCATTCATCACTCATCGTAAGGAGGCCAATCATGCGGTCGACAGGGCGTGTCAGGCCGTCGGCATCGGAAGCGCCACCGGCGACTACTACCGGGAGGTCCTCTCCGTGAGAGACTCATCCGCCCTGACCCTCGCGTACTTTGAGGACAGTGGGAACTTGCGTCTCAAGAAGACGCTCTCGACGGGCCAAGCGTCGATCGACACGAGCAACGGGGGGTTCATCCTGAAGGACGGGGCGACCGTCGTCGCCTACGTCGACACGAGCGCCGGGAACGGGGGCGCCATGAAGATCAACGGCTCGCTGACCACGAGCACGACGCCGCAGACTTCCGCCGGCAACATCCTCGAGGTGCGCGACGGGAACGGATCGCTTGTTGCCATCGTGGAGAAGGACGGAGATATGACGCTGAAGGGGACAAAGTCGGAGAACTATGATCTGCTGAACTGACACGCGGTTCAGGCACATGCAAGCATTGGGGCTGTTGTTGCGGCGAAGGAGGTTCATCGTCATGGTCCACACGGAACTGGCTGGCTGGGCGAGAGGCGGGTCGGAACGGCGCCACCTGTTGCGGCGCTTCTTCTGTCTGGCGATTCTGGCGCTCCTCTGGCCGCTGACGGATCCGGCCGCTCACGGCGGCGGAGAAGTCGCTTTCACTTCTCACACAATCGCCACGCAAGCCGAGAACTCGTACTCTGTTTCCGCTGCCGATCTCGACGGCGACGGCGACATGGACGTTCTCAGTTGCTCGAGACTGGAGACGTCATGGCACGAGAACATCGGCGGCTCCCCCCCCGGCTTCGTTCTCCATCGCATCAACAGGGGGAGGTACAAGTCCGGCTCCATCTGCGCCGCTGATTTGGACGGAGACGGAGACCTCGACGTCCTGACTGTCCCCCCCGCGATTCTTTCCGAAAGAATCCTCTGGTACGAGAACGACGACGAGGACCGCGCAGGGATCTTGGCGAGACGGCTTCTCGCTGGGGACCCGTGGCGTGCGCGCACCAAGGAAGGCTGGCGCACGGCTCGAGGATTCGGGGCCCTCGCATCCTGGAAGCGCATCCCTCTTAGGTCAAAGGAGGTGTGGGAAAATGAGTCGGAGCTTTGTTCTGGCGGTTGCGATTCTTGGCTTGGGCGCTCTCGTCCCGCCAACTCTTCTGGCGGAGGAGGCGACACACTGGGCGCCTGTCTCCCCGCCGGGCATGGACGTTCTCGCTTTCACCTGCGATGAGTGGGGCGAGCTTTGGGCCGTCGCCCGTTATCCGGCTCAGGGAATTCCCACCACCCCAACCCTTCATCACTCGACGAACAGGGGCGACGCGTGGACGACGGCCTCGCTCAGCGCAGTCCCAATACCTAATCCGGAGTCGCGCCCTCGTCTCGCAATGATGGCGGATGACTGGCATGGGATATGGCTTGGAACGGAGCGGGATCTATATCTATGGACGTCCTCCGGACCGTCCCGATCCTTCGCCCTCGGTTTCAACCGACCCGTGTACGGCGTCGCCTTTCTCTACGACGGGCATTACTACGTTGCCGGACCCGAGGGGCTCTACCGCGACGGAGATTGGCTCTCGGAGCAGCCGTGGGACAATCTTGGGTTGTCATCCGGCGCTTGGGCCGTTGCCATGGACTTGGGCGGGAC
>DATKZW010000233.1:0-3713 GCA_035527775.1 Sumerlaeia bacterium
AGAGGCTGTCGCTGCACACTTTGAGCGTCGTCTCCCCCGAGGTCCCGTCGTACCAGCCGTACCCTCCCCAGAAACTCGTATAGACCGCGCCGCGCTTGACGGCGCTTCCGAGGAGATTGTCGCCGTGACGCGCGATGTATCCCCAGTCCCATTCCCAGGCCTTGTCCGGAGGCGGGATGGGGCGGTAGATTTTCGAGACCTTGCCCGTGTCGGCGTCGAGACGCCAGCACCGGTCTTTGACCGCGGCGAACACGTGATCGTCGTCCGCGCACCAGTTGCCGCAGTCGCGCGGCATGTTGAAGCGCTGCAAGTCGGGGATCTCGACCGACCACAGAACGGCGCCGTTGTAGGCGTCGAGGGCGACGATGCGGTGCAGACCTTGGGCGAAGAGCCGCCCGTTGGTCGCCAGGGGCGCCGGCTTGCGCCCCTGGCGGTCGGGTTGGTGGCGCGGCCCGGGGCGCCCGACCCATTGCGCTTCGAGATCGGTGACCGTCGTGGCGCCGCGCATCTCCTCGCCGCCGAACGTGGCGTTGTCCGCCAGGCCGTACTGGTGCGACCATATCCCCGCTCCCTCGATCCCGGGCGCGCGGGCGGCGGCCCAGACGCCGTTCTCCGTTGTCACGTCGTACTTCCAGTCGCCGTCCTTGAGCCAACCGCCAAGCGCGTCCGCCGTGATGCGGGGCTCGGCACTAGGCGGCCCGCCAAGAATCGCCACGCCGTCCTTGGGCCGAAGCAGACGCGCGATCTTGCGCGCGGCGCCGACGCATTGGCCCGTCGCCAGCGCGCTTTCCGACACGACGAGGTTGGCGCAACGTTCCGGCAAAGGAAGATCGTCGAGGGACTTCACGTGGAGAACCGACAGGCGCGAGCCGTAGAGGCCCGCTTCCTGGAGACGGCGCCGGATCTTGGAGATCTTCGCCGGATCGGCGTCGATGCCGACTACCGTGAGGGCGCTTGCCTTGGCGAGCTCATAAGCGAGAGACCCGTCCTCCAGACCGAGCACAAGACACAAGCCGGTCTTCGTCTTTGCGCTCGCCAAGATTCGCTCGGCGGCTTGAGCGGAAACCCGGCTGAAAGGTTCGTCCTTGGGATAGGGATTGGGTCGGCCCGAGAGATCGAGGGGATTGTAGTTGAAGAACGTGTCGCACTCGAAGGAACTCGTCTCCCCAGCCTGCCCCGCATCGGAGACGCCGACGACGTAGGAGTACATGCGGTTTCGCCGCAGGCGCCTCAAGACGACCTCATGTTCTCTCTTCTCCTTCGGGTCTTCGAGACGAATGCAGGGCCGATCCTGTCCGTACGTAAGAATGGTCGGCGAGGGCTTCTCTGTTTCCCAACGGACGACGGCCGTCTCGCCGCCCACGAACTGAAGGCGCGGACCGGCTCTCAGCTCCACCCGGACGGGGACTTTCTTTCGGAGAGCCTCGTACTGCTCTTGGATGGCCGCGTCCGGCAAGGCCCGTCCGCAAATGCGCGCCTCGTGCAAAAGGCCTTGCAGGCGATGCGTCTTCTCCCCCTCGACGAAGGCGCCGATTCGGCAGACCGTGGCCGGAGCATAGCCGATCGGGCCCTTCTGGGTCGTCGTCGTGCCCGCCTCTTGTCCGTTGATGAAGAGCTTCATGACGTCGCCGTCATAGGTCGCGGCAACGTGGCGCCAATGCTCCGGTTCAATCTCCGACTCCGCGACGAGACGCGTGATCGGGGTCTCGCCGCGTCCCGTGGAGAGGGAGAATGCGAACCGCTTGTCACGGTAGCCGAGCGCCCAGCCTCGTTCCGCTTTCTCGCCGCCTCCGAGGGCGCTGATGATGCCGCCCGCGCCCCCGGGATTCTGAACGCTCACCCACGCCTCGACGGTCAGGGCATTCGCCGGCAGGCGGTCGGAGCCGAGGGGCGACACGACGGCCGGCTCGCCCTTGGCTTGGTCAAAGACGGCGGCTTCCACTTCGCCGGCCCGTTGAAACCAGAGACTTCCGTCGACGGTCGCCGCGTTGGCGCCGGCAAGATCCTGGATTGCGCCGCCCGTCAGAACGGCGCGCTCCGAGACCCAGCCGAGAGCGGGGACGGGACCGCGGGGAGGGACCCACTCCCCGCCCGAGGTCGCGCGCCGATGAAAGACCCAGCGCGCGATCAGGTCTTTGTCCGCGGCGGTTTCCGGCGGCTGAGGCGCCTGCGGGCCGGAGCCGGGCTTAGCGGACGATTCCGTTCCGCCTCCGTCCTCCCTGAAACAATGAATGACCCCCTCATCCGTGGCGACGAACAGACCGCCGTTGGCGACCGCGAGGCCATAGGCGCGCCCTTCGACGCGCGCTTTCCAGAGCGGAGCGCCGTCCTTCGCGGAGAACGCCGCCGCCTCGTCCTCGCCGCCAACAAAGAGCGTGTCGCCGGAGACGATCAAGGAGTAGGGGTACCGGCGTTTGACGATCCAGATCGGTTTCTTCTCCTTGTCGGAACGGTTGATCGCGGCCAACGAATCGTCGGCGAGGAGGT
This sequence comes from Sumerlaeia bacterium, assembly GCA_035527775.1. Classification (GTDB taxonomy): domain Bacteria; phylum Sumerlaeota; class Sumerlaeia; order UBA8349; family UBA8349; genus DATKZW01. The sequence goes on from DATKZW010000233.1 coordinate 2,488, forward strand.
AAGCCGTGTTCCCCGACACGACCATCAGGTTGCCCCGGGGGTAGCTGGCGATCTGTGTGCGATCTTTCGCGGCGCTCGCGAAGAAGGTCGTCGTCCGATCGCCGGGACCGTGGTAGATCTGTTCGTCGGGAGTGAGGAGGACAAAGCAGCCGCCGCCGCCCTGAAGCCCGCCGACTTTTTCCCCGTCGGAGCGCTTGAAGAGAAGGGGCGGCACGCGCCCCTGGGGCGAGAGGAGATGCGTGGAAGAAGCGAGCATCGCGCCTTCCAGAGTCAGACCCTCGAACTCCTTGACAAACCGCCCGGCGCCTTGTGGTCGGCCCGTCTCGGCGTCAACGGCGCACAGGTAAGACTTCTTCCACGGAAGCATCGAGGCGCCGAAGTAAGCGGTCCCGCCGTCGACGACCACGCCCGTGCGGATCGGCCAGAAGGGGATGAAACGCCCGTCGTTGAGGACGAGTCGCCGGTCTTCGACGGGGTTGTATCTCCAGAGCAGCTTCCCGTCGTCGGCGCGGACGCAGTAGGCGCAGCCGTCGTCCGAACCGAAGTAGAGCCGGCCGTTGTGCCACGCGGGCGCGATCCGCACGGGGCCGCCGGTGGCGAAGAACCACTTGCGCTTGCCCGTTTTCGCGTCGAGACAATGAACTGCGTCGTCGGCCGAAGAGCCGAAGTAGATCGAATCGCCGACGACGATCACGTGAAAAGCGGGATCGTAGTTTCGCATGGAGGGAAGGCCGGGCATGTTGCGAAAAGCGTCCCACCTCGCCGGGCCGGCCCAGGCGGGTCGCGGCGGCTGAGGCGACCTGTGCGCCCACTGCTCGCGGAGCTTTGCCGGCGCCAGGGCTTCGGCCGTCTTCGCGCTGCGATGGTTGTCATGCTGATAGACGGGCCAGTCTTCGGCATGGGAGATGGAAGTTAGGCCGAGAGAGCCCAGCGCGACCAGGACCTGGCGCGCCCGCCTCAGTCTGGGAGGGAGAGAACTCGGCGAGAATCCGTTCGTGAGATGGCGGAAGCATGCTCGCCACTGAGCGTTAAAGGCTCTCGCCCGGAAAAAGACTGTCTGGAACCGCGTCGTTCTTGGGGTCTTCGAATGAGAATCGAACATCCGTCGCTCTCCTGTGTCCTTGGCTCCTGCCGAGCATCGCGCTTGCGCCAATCCCGGCGATCGCAGTTAGCGATAGGTATAACCCCCGCGAGGAGACGGGGTCAAGCCCTCGCTGCGACGCCCG
>DATKZW010000234.1:0-8174 GCA_035527775.1 Sumerlaeia bacterium
CAGCGCGTCGGTCCAGCCAAGCTCGTGGCCGACCAGGTAATCGATCCCGGAAGTGTCCGTCAGATCCGTCCAATAGAGCCGGTAGGCGATCGGCTGGTAGGTCTCGTTGCGCCAGTCCACCCGCGATTCGAGATCCAAGGCGTTCAGGTAGCGAAAGACCGTCTTCAAGGTCGTGTCGCCCTGATCCGCCGCGTCCGCGTTGGTGATAACGATGATCGGCAACGTAAGGATGACGGGCGCTTCGGCGGCCACGGGAAGCGTGAGTCCGACCGTCACAACCGTCATCAGGGCAAGGATTAACCCTTTCTTCATAACACATGTCTCCTTTCGAGAATGAAGGGGATTTTACGCCGTCGGACCCCTATCTCGGGTCATCCGGGCAAACTGCGCATCAAATCGCTTCGTTGAGTGGCTGAGTCCTCCTTTTTCGCTGAACTGACTGGTTTCCCTTCCTCCACTTTCCCAGTTAGCCTGCCCGCTTTCGGGCTGAGAGGGCTTGGCTAACAGCGGCCGGAGGGCATTCCATCCGAGTGTTACAGAGGGCATTTTACGGGGGCAAGGGCTCGCGTGTCAAGAGAAAACGTCACCATTTTCCCTGGAAAAAAAGAGCCGCCAAGGATCACCCCGCTGAGAAACCGCCCCAAGGCGTCCCGAGAACACGTGGCGCGCCCTATCTCAAGTGTTTCCAACTGTATAGAGGTTCCCCCAAGACTCGTCGTCCAACAAGCCCCTGCCGCTGGCCGGCTGCCGCGGACTCCGGCGCATGGGCCGGGACCCGTCCGCTGGAGCCGCCGCGGGGCCTCGCCCTTTCCCCTCCCCCCGCGCCGGCGGTCCCCTCGACCCGCCGGCTTCGCGTCTTTGCTTCGCCCCTCCGCGCATGGGCGTCAAGGCGCGAGCGGGTCGGCTTCCACGACCCGGCCGTCCAGCCCCGCGCGAACTCGTTCTTCTTGACTCCCTCGGCGTCGATCTCAAGAATGGGGACCTTGGCCCGTCTCTGAGGAATCCGCCGCCGCGCGGGCAGGAACGGACAAGGGAGGGCAAGCGATGGCAGTCCCGTTCAATTCCAAACACCACCCCCAAGGACCTCGCTGGGGGACTCGCGCAATGGAAACATTCCAGTGCCGGCGGTGCGGCGCGTGCTGTACGGGCGATGGCTTCGTCAACGTCTCCGAGGAAGAGTGCGAGAAGATCGCTCGGTTCCTCGGTCTGCCGCTCGAGGAGTTTCTCGCGAGGTACACGGTTCACGAAGAAGGTTTCGAACGCGCCCTCATCGACGGAGAGGGCGACGACGCGCCGTGCGTTTTTCTGGAACGCGACGAGAACGGCCTGGCTTCCTGCCGCATTCAAGGGGAGGCCAAACCGAGACAATGCCGCGACTTCCCCACGCGGTGGCGCCGCGCCGACATGCGGAAATGGTGCCGAGCCTTCGCCGACGACGGCCGATGAGTGCGACAGTCTCCGCACCGGAATGGAGGAGGAGTGAGCAACCGGGCAAAGCAAAAACAACTCTCCGTTGACCGGATTCAGAAGGGGACGGCGATCGAACTCGACGTCGAGGACCTGGCGTACGGCGGACGTGGAATCGCCCGCGTGGCGGGCGCCGACCCGGAAGCGGCCCGGTTCGTGGTCTTCGTCTCCCACGCCGTTCCCGGCGACCGTGTCCGGGCCCGAATCGTGAAGCGAAAGAAGAACCACGCCGAGGCGGAACTCGAGGAAGTCCTCAGCCCGTCTCCAAGCCGAGTAGCGCCTCCCTGTCCCCTCTTTGGGACGTGCGGGGGATGCTCGTGGCAGAACCTTCCCTACGGCGAACAGCTGATCCACAAGCAGCGGCAAGCCGAGTCGGTCCTGGAGCATCTCAGCGACGCCCGGCCCGACCGGGTCGAGCCGATCGTGCCGTCGCCCAAGGAATGGCGCTATCGCAACAAGATGGACTTCACCTTCGGGACCGACGCGCGGAGAGAGCCGATCCTGGGATTCCATCGTCCGGGCCGTTTCTGGGAGATCATCGAAGCGCCCGCGTGTCTTCTGCAGCCCGAACCCCTCGACAGACTGCTCGGGGCGATGACGAGGTGGGTTCGCGCGAAGGGGCTGCCGGCTTACAATCCCCGCTCCCACGAAGGATTCCTGCGCCATCTCGTCCTGCGCCACAGCGTGGCGACAAACGAAGTCGTCGCCCTCCTGCTGACGAGCGAAGGCGAACTGCCCGAGCCCGAAACGCTGGCCGCCGCCCTGTGTGAGGCGTGTCCCGAGCTCAAGGGACTCGTGTGGGGGCTGAACACGGGTCTGGCCGACGTCGCGCGCCAGGAAAAGGAACTCTGGCGCTGGGGGGAGCCTTGGCTCTGCGAAACCCTTGGCGATCTGCGCTTTCGCATTTCGCCCCTGTCCTTCTTCCAGACCAACACGCCCGCCGCCGAGCGGCTCTACTCCGTCATCCGCGCCATGCTCGGCGAGGACGCGCGGCGTCACCGGCTGCTCGACGCCTATTGCGGCACGGGCAGCATCGGCATCTTCTGCGCCGGCGCGGTCCGCGAGGTCGTCGGGATCGAGCTCCTGCGCGACGCCGTATGGGACGCCCGCGACAACGCCGAGCGCAACGGCGTCGCCAACTGCACCTTCCTCGCCGGTGAGATGCGCGAGGTCCTGCCTCTCGCCTCCGACATGCCGGGGGGCCGCTTCGGGCGGGTCGTGATGGATCCTCCGCGGGGCGGCATGGACAAGCGGGCGCTCCGAGGGCTGCTGGAGATCCAAGCCCCCGTCCTCATTTACGTCTCGTGCAATCCCTCGACCCTCGCTCGCGATCTGATCGTCATCCGCGAAGCCGGCTACCGGGCCGCCGCCATGCAAGCGGTCGACCTGTTTCCCCAGACCTACCACATCGAGACCGTGGTCAGGTTCGAGAAGGAGAGAGACGGCTTTGCCCGCTGAGCGTTCCAAAACCCGCGTGAGTCTCGCGCGGTGTCCAGACTACGATCCGCGGAGGGTGCGGCGGGCCGTCAAGCAGCTGGTCGACGCTCTGGGCGGCATGGGGGCTTTCGTGCGGCCCGGGGATCGGGTCCTGCTCAAGCCGAACCTGATCGTGCCCCGGCCGGCGGAGGCGGCCGTGACAACCCATCCCGAGGTCGTTCGAGCGGTCGCCATCGAGGTCCTTGCGGCGGGAGGCAGGCCATTTGTGGGGGACTCGCCCGCTTTCAGCTCGGCCCTGGGCGCGGTCCGGGCGAGCGGCATCAGCGAAGTCGCCGAAGAGCTGGGAATGGAAGTGGTTGACCTGGGACGCCGTCCCCGCCGCCGCGAAATCGATCCGGAGGGGCGCTTCCGGTGGGCGTCCTTCGGCGCCCGAGCGCTCGAAGCCGACGCGATCATCAATCTGCCGAAAATCAAGGCCCACGGCCAAACGGCGATGTCCCTGGGCGTCAAGAACATGTTTGGCGCCGTCGCCGGAAAACGCAAAGCGTTCTTTCATTTCCGCAATGGGGACGATCCCGCCCGCTTCGGCAGACTCCTCGCGGCCGTTTGCCGTCACTTGGCGCCCGCGCTGACGATCTCCGATGCCGTCGTGGCGCTGGAGAGGAGTGGACCGACGCGGGGCGACCCGCGGCGGGTCGGCGTGCTGGCCGCCTCCGCCGATCCGGTCGCCGTGGATCGCGTCATCCTCGAGATCCTCGGAGTCGATCCCGGCGCGGTGCCCTATATCCGGGCTGCGTCCGACCTGGGGTACGGCGCGGGGTCGTTGGCAGAGATTGAAGTGGTTGGGGAAGCGATCGAAACGGTGCGCGTGCCCGATTACATCGGGGTTTCTTCTCCCACGCCCATCAGTTTTTCGCTGGCCCGCGTCATCCGCAGCGTCGCTCGCCAGACGGCATATCTGGTGCGGGCCAAGATCCAGAATCGCTGACGGCCCTCATCATGGGCTTGGCGCGGTCTTTGCCCCCGTCTCTTTGGCCCGGGCGGCGTTGAGCGTCAAGACCGCCTGGGCCGCCTTGTCGATCAATCCGCGGGGCGCCAACATCCCGCCCCGCGCGCCCTCCGGGCCGAGAAACAGAGCGGCCGACACCGGGGGCGCGCCCTTGAGCATGTCAACCATGGTTTGAAGGGGGGCGAACTGGTCGGCGCTGGGCTTGCCCATCGTCATCATCCGGACGACGAGGGTCATGTACGCCGGCAGGTCGAAGTCCATATAGCCGTTGGCGCCGGCGCCGAAGGCCTGCTCGGCATTCAGCGGGCGCGCTTGGGGGTGGGCCTTGGCCTTTGCGGCGTCGATCAACTCCTCCATCAGGCGCGGCCCAATGGCGACCAACACAAGGTCGTCGACGATGGCGAAATCCGCGCGCAGGTCTCCCATCATCTCGCGCATGGGTCCGGCGAGCTCCGCGCCGAGCGCGCCCATGTCCTGTCGGACCAGGATCTGGTGAATGGCTATCCCTTGATGCTCCCTGACGTTCTTAGCGAGGGTGACCGTCGTTGAGGCCGCCCCGAATGATAAGAAGCCCCCGCCGTCTGACATCTCGTTGACCATCTCCTCCACGCGGGCGAGGATGGAACCGGGGTCCTTGGGACGGCTGATCCCTGAGCCGCTCCACAGGGGCTGGCCCGGGATCATAAAGTCGCCGGCGAAGGCGTCCCCGCGAACCTCGATCCCTTTCCTAATGACCGCCAGGGCGGCTTGCTTCTGTTCCTCTCCCATGGGCGCCGCCGCCAGAATCGGTGTGAGCTCCTTCTCAACGAGGCTTGTCAAGGCGTCCATATTGTAACCGAACCGGAATCGGACGGCCCCCCTGCCCGGGAGGATTTTCAGGAGATCGCCGGCCCCGGCGGGGACCGTCTGGGCGGCGAAGAACTGCTGCAGGTTGGACCCGTCCGTCGCGCGCAGAAGCGTATCGATCCGGATCCCTTCCTGCGGCGCGCCGATCTCGACCTCCAACTGGCGCAGCTGCTTGGCGATGGAATAGCTCCCCCGGAGTGCGGCGTCCCACACCACGGCGTTGCTTTGGACGGCAGGCAGATCCTGGGCGCCCCCTTGCATCAGGTTCAGCTGCTGGGCGATCATCATGCCCGCGCCCGGGAGCATCATCTGGATCATCGGCTCGACCATCGCCAGCAGCCGGTCCAGATGAACCGTCGCCTTGACGGTCGGTTTGGGCGGGCCGCTCAGCAGTCTGCTCTTGACCTCCCCGGCCAGAGCCGTTCCTGCCTTCATCGCCAACTCGTCCGGCGCGGCAACCAGCAAATCGGACGCTTGACCGACGAACTGGCCCTCCCGCTGAAGCGCCGTAGCGTACGACGCCGACTGCTCGGGGGCGACTTCGAGGTAAGTCGCCCGCATGTTGCCAGGGAAAACGACGACAGCCAGACCGGCGCCCACGGGCATGCCGGCCAGAGTCGGATCGCCCAGTCTCGCGCCGACCAGGGCCTTGAGCCCCGGACCGTCCATGCCGGCCAAGACCTGACCGGCAACCGAACCGGCCCCTTCAATTGCCCCGCCCAAGTCTCCCACGACGATCGTCACGAGCGCCTGGTCCAAGGAAGTCGGCGCGGCAACAGGCGCGGGCGCGAACGCGCCGGGCCCACCAGGGCCGGGCGCCGGCTGGAAGGCGGGAGGGCCGGGGGGCGGGATCTGCGACCATGAAGCCCCGACCGCCAACATCAGGGCCATCGTTATTGTCGCCATGCGCGATGTGCGGCGTGTCATGGAAAGGTTTCCCTTCTTGACGAGATGGGTGTCCAAACGGTGCGAAGAACTGTCCTTCCGCATCATGCCGAAGGCACATGGGAAAACCGACGCCCCTCACACTTGGCGAAGGGCCTATTCCGGGGCCGAGCCGTCCGAATCCTGCTCCCCCTGGGGAGTCTCCTCCGGGGCCTTCCCGGCGGCGGGCGGCTTCCCCCGTCCACTGACAAGGATGTCGTCGAGTCGGATCTCCGGACGGGAGGTTTCAGGCCCGCCCGGCCCTTGAGCGGCTTGGGCCGCCCGCCCGACGACGCCGGCGGCCGCCGGCCTTCTGAGCGTGACACGCACCAAAACGTAAAACACCAACACGCAGGCAAAAGCGCCGACCGCCCAAGGAACGATGTTGAACGGCGTCCTCGTTGTCTCCGGCCCGGCCGGGCCTCCCCGCGGAGATCCTGAGGCCCGAGCCGCCGACGGAAGCGGGACCTTGAGGCCTGTCCGCGGCCCTTCGAGGAGTGCGGGCGTCGCCTCAGCGCCCGCGACGGCGGCGTCTGCGGACGGCGTCCCTTCAACCACCGACGTTGTCAGGGGTTCGGGGGGTGAGACCGGGCGGACTGATGGAGCCATATCCCGCGGCAAGGAGGGCGGCCTAACCTCCGGGGCGGGCCGACCGGAAGGCGCCGTCCGCGTTGTAACGCCGGCGCCCGGCAAAGCGGGCGGGGCCACCGTGACCACTCCAATGGCCGGCCCCGGGGGGGAAGGCTTGACGGAGCCCGTCGTGACGGAGTCGAGCCTTGCGAAGTCCAGCGCTTGCGCTTTCTTCCCGGGGGGTTTGTGCAGATCGAGCATCCGCCGGTAGACGACAACCACAACGTTTTCGCTGGAGGACGCCTTCTCCAGTTTATCCAAAGCCGCCTTCAGCTTCTCCACGTCGCCTAGGGCGAAATAGGCCCGCACTTGCTCCTCCAACTGCGCGACCTCGTCGGTTTCCGCGCAGGCGCAACGGGGGCCGCCCGAGAGCAACGCGGCGGCGAGGGCCAGCACAATCCCGGGAACGGCCAGATGCCTGAAGGCGCGGCGGGGCAAGGAGGAGAAGAGGCCAAGGATGGGAAGCTTCCCGCAGACGGGAAGCTTCCCGTCCCGCGCAGGGGTGGGAGTGCGAATCATGGGTCAGAAACTTCCTTCCGTAAACGTTTCCAAACGTCCGAATTCCTCGCCCTGCTCTTGATTCAACAGAATAACGGAGCAGAACGCAACAGAAAACCTTGACACTTCCAACGGGCGTGCGTAGGGTGCTGGGGCTTCGCGGAGCCTTTGTGTCGGAGTCGAACACAGAGGAGGCGATCCACCAAAGCCAACGGGCCCACGACCGGGGCCGGGAGGCAACCGTTCGGCCCTGTTTCTCGTTATGAGAACCCACCCCACCCCAAAGGAGGCTCTCCCCTCATGAGTCCCAGGAAAAACGTCTACTTCTTCGGCGGCGGAAAAGCCGATGGCGACGCCGCCATGAAGAACCTGCTTGGCGGCAAAGGCGCCAATCTGGCCGAAATGGGCCGGCTCGGCATCCCCGTTCCCCCCGGATTCACCATCACGACGGAAGTCTGCACCCACTATGAGAACAACCGGACATACCCCGCCTCGCTGGCCGGCGAAGTGGACAAGGCGCTGGCGAGAATGGCAAACCTGATGGGGGTCGCCTTCGGCGACGCCAAGGACCCCTTGCTCGTCTCCGTCCGCTCGGGCGCTCGCCGGTCCATGCCCGGCATGATGGAGACCGTCCTGAATGTCGGCTTGACCTCGAAGACCATCCCCGGCCTGATCGCGAAAACCCGCAACGAGCGCTTCGTCTGGGACGCCTACCGGCGTCTCATCACCATGTACTCGGACGTTGTCATGGAGAAGGCCGCGGGCGTCGAGGCCAGAGAAGACCGCGGCATCCGCGCCCTCCTCGAAGAAGCGATGGACAAGTTGAAGGAACGGAGGGGCGTGCGAAACGACACGGATCTTAACGCGGAAGATTTGAAATCTCTATGCGAGGAATACAGGAGCATAATCAAGACGACGCTGAAGAAGCCCTTTCCGGACGACCCCATGGAGCAACTCTGGGGCGGCATTCACGCCGTCTTCGCGTCCTGGAACGGCAAACGCGCCGTGGCCTACCGCAGGATCGAGGGAATTCCCGGTCACTGGGGCACGGCCGTGAACGTTCAGGCCATGGTTTTCGGCAACATGGGAGACACGTCGGCCACGGGCGTCGCTTTCACGCGCAATCCCGCCACCGGCGATGAGCATTTCTACGGCGAGTGGCTCCCCAACGCCCAAGGCGAGGACGTTGTGGCCGGCATCCGCACGCCTCTGCCGCTCAACGAGACGACTAAGAGCCCGGACCAGAAGGCCATGCCGAGTCTCGAACAGGCGATGCCGAAGCTCTACAAGCAGCTCGACGGCATTCAGAGGAAACTCGAGGCCCACTACACCGACATGCAGGACATCGAGTTCACGATCCAGG
>DATKZW010000235.1:0-4870 GCA_035527775.1 Sumerlaeia bacterium
ACGAAGCAGAGGAAGGAAGGACTCCTTTGCACTTCGCTGCTCTGCAGGGACATGCCGAGATTGTCGAGATGCTTGTCGGAAGGGGTGCGGAAGTCGGTGCAAGAGATCGCTGGGGTTCGACCGCGCTGGATCTTGCCAAGAGGAAGCTCCCTAACGCGTCAGAGCTGGAACTTGCGAACTACGAAAGGACGGTTCGTCTGCTGGAGAACCTGGAATCTGGACGCACGGGCAGCGAGAGCCCCCGCGACGGCAGTGAGTGATCTGCCTCGCGTTGGCTTGGCCCTCCGAATGGAAGTGCGCATTACAGTCACACCCAACAACCGCGTCCAGCGGGCAGAGCCGCTGACGGCAACCGTTGTATGAAGACGAAGGCGAGTAGAGATATGTTCAGATTGGACGGGAAGGTTGCGGTTGTCGCCGGAGGAGCGGGCTACCTAGGCAGCGCCGTTTGCAGGGGAATGATGGAACAAGGGGCAAGCGTCGTCGTGTCCGATCTCGATCAGAAAAGGGCGGAGAGCCTTGTCGAAGAACTCTCCGCCGGCGAGGTCACGGGACGGTGTCTTGCCTTGTCGCTCGATCTGAGAAAAAAGGAGTCCGTCGCGGGACTGATCGACGACGTGGCGAAAAAGCTAGGCCGACTGGACATACTGGTCAATGCAACCTATGCTCCGCACGGAGCGGCGGCGGACGCGCTCACTCCCGAGGCGTTCACGGGTTCCCTGGCCGTGAATGTCGCCGGCTGTTTCCAACTTGCGCGCGAGGCAAAGAAGATCATGACATCCGGCGGCAGCGTCATCCTTTTTTCCTCGATGTACGGGCGCGTCGCCCCGGATCCGAGAGTGTACGAAAAGCCCATGCTGCCGAACCCGATTGAATACGGCGCAGCCAAGGCGGGAATCGAGCAGATGGTCCGATACCTTGCCGTCGCGTGGGCGCCGGACGGGATTCGGGTCAACGGAGTCTGCCCCGGTCCGTTTCCGAATCCAAAGGTTCAGGAGGAAGAGCCGGATTTCGTCAAACGGCTTGCGGACAAGGTCCCAATGGGACGAATCGGAAGACAGAAGGAGATCGTCGGGGCCGTCGTTTTTCTTGCTTCGGATGAAGCCAGTTACGTTACGGGTCACACCCTGGTCGTGGACGGAGGATGGACAGCCTGGTAGGACGACGCGCGGCAAGTCTGGCAGCGCGACGCACAACGAGCCTGGCGGCGCGACGCACAACAAGCCTGGCAGCGCGACGCACAACAAGCCGGTTCCAGCCTGCCGCCGCCGCTCAGGTGAACCGTTCGCCATGACGGAACAGGGATGATACGACATGAATGCAATATGCATCTTCGTCTGCATGACGGTCCTTGGCTCGATTGGATGGTGGATCGGGTCTCACCTTGGCATTATGACGGCCTACACGCTGAGCGGCATCGCTAGTTTGGCGGGAGTGTACGTGGGCTGGCGCATCAATCGCGATTACCTGAGCTGACGGTTTTGGGCGCCCTCGGGCGCCCAAAGGATTGGGGGAAAGGAAGACCGCAACCGAATCGGACGGGCAAGCTTCGTCGATGCGGACCGGCGAGCGGTTTTTGGCATGGATCGCCAGGGGAGAGGCTTTTGCCATGGATCGCCAGGGGAGAGGGTTTTGCCGTGGATCGCCTCGGCAGAAACGGGTATGATTCTCCCTTGTTATGGCTGAGACGGACCTGTTTCCCAGCGTTCCGGAAGCGCCGATCCCGCCGCGCGAGATCGCTCGGCCCTTCGCCCTGGTGATCGCCGGCGAGGAACTCTTGCGGCGCTCGACCGAGCTCGGGTTGGACCGATTACTCCACAAGATCGCCGGGGAGAACGAGCCGGCCCGCCTAAGCGCCGCCTCCCTGGGCGTTGCGCACGGGCAGGCGCGCGCGCCGGCGCCGCCGCTCGCGTTTGCCGGATCCCAGACCCCCGACGAGATCGACGCGACCCTCCTGAAATCAGGCTTGGCCGAGCGATTCGCCATCCGCGTGAGCGCCGAGGTCGTGGCGCGACGCCCCCCGGCGCCCGATCTCTTCATTGAAACGGCCCGGCGTCTCGGCGTCGAGCCGTGGCGGTGCATTGTGGTCTCGGCCGCGGGGGACCTGTTGCGGGCCGCGCGGCGAGCGGCGTGCCAGACCCTGGCCGTCTCCGGCCCGCCTCCGCGCTGCCCGCCCGCACGCATCGCGCAGTCGAACACGCGGACAGGGGAAGCCGGGACGGAAACCCAGGAGATCCCCTGCGAGGCGGATGTTTCGGCGATTGCGGACCACGCCGTCGAGTCGCTGAAAGGCCTGAGTCGGACGCGCCTGGAATCGCTGTTCTTCTCGCGCGCCAAGACCCTGTACGCCGACGTGGCCGTCGCGTTGCCGGTCCGCCACACGTACACGTACCGCGTCCCCGGCGCGTTGCGGGAGTTTGTGCGGGTCGGGGCGATGGTGCGCGCGCCCGTGCGCGGCCGAGCGGCTTCGGGGGTGATTGCGCGGCTCAGTCTTTTCACTCGAGCGCCCAAGAGGCGGCTCAAGTCGATCGACAAGATCCTGACGCCGGAGTACGCCGTTTCGCCGGACCTGATGGCGCTGGGCGAGTGGATCTCGGAGTACTATCTGAGCGGGTCCGGCGAGACGCTGGGCGCGATCGCGTTCTTCGGTCTCTCCGACGAGAAGCCGCGCACCGAGCGGCGACTTGTCCTGAGCGAAGGTCTGGGCGAAAGCCTCAATCCGGATCGGGGACTCCTCCCTGTCTGCCGCGCCGGGCGCGGCACAGGCAGGCGCGCGACAGAGGGAGGCCCGGGCGATTCGGGCGGCCCGGAAGCGCCATCTCTTACGGAACGTCAGCGCGACGTCGTGCGCTTCTTCGTCGACAACCTGAACGAACCGATCACGCGGGCGGAGCTCATGCGGCGCGTGCGGCGTTCGACCGGCCGTCCCTGCTCCCCAGGCGTGATCGACGCGCTGATTCGAAAGGGAGCGTTGCGGGAGCAGACCGAGGCGGTCGAGCGCGGAGACGGCTACGGCGAGGTCGAGCGTCCAGACGGTTTCGGCGAAGCGCCCGGGGCGCCGTCCTCCCCGGCGAGCGCGCCGGAGTTGCCGCCGTTGGAGAAATCGTGTGGCGCAGCCGCCCCCGGCTGCGAAATCCTCTCAGGACAACGGCCTGCGGAGCAGGGACGGCCCGCCGAGCGGGGGCATCTCGCCGAGCGGGGGCATCTCGCCGAGGCGCCCCATGCCTTGACTCCCGAGCAAGAGAACGCGTTCGCGCGCATTTGCCGCGCGATGGACGCTGGACGCTTCGAGACGTTCCTTCTCTACGGCATCACGGGCAGCGGCAAGACGGAGATCTACCTGCAGGCCGTCGCGCGGGTCCTCGCGGAGGGCCGTCAGGCCATCGTCCTGGCGCCCGAGATCTCCCTGACGCCCCAGGCCGTCGCCCGCTTCCGCGCCCGTTTCGGTTCGCGCGTCGGCGTCTATCATTCCCAACTCAGTCGCGGCCAGAAGTACGATCTCTGGCGACGCATTGCGTCGGGACGGGTCCAGGTCCTGGTCGGGGCGCGATCCGCCGTCTTCGCCCCTTTTGCGGACCTCGGGCTTGTGGTCGTTGACGAGGAGCACGAGCATTCCTACAAACAGAGCGACCCGGCGCCGCGCTATCACGCGCGGGATGTCGCGATCTGGCGCGCGCGGTTTGCCGGGATCCCGGCCGTTCTCGGCAGCGCCACGCCCTCTCTGGAGAGTCTCTTTAACGCCCGGCAGGGGAGATTCACGCTCCTCGAACTGACCCGGCGCGTTGGAGAGGCCGTCCTTCCCGACGTGCGTCTGATCGACATGGGCGCCCTGGTCCGCGACGAGCGTCAAACCGAGCTAATCTCGGGCCCTCTGGCCGAGGCGATCACGCGGCGGCTCGAAGCGAAGGAACAGGTCATCCTCTTTCTCAATCGCCGCGGCTTCTCGAGTTTCCTGCTCTGCATGGCGTGCCGAAAGGTCGTGCGGTGCGGGCATTGCGACGTCGTCATGACGTGGCACAAGTCCGTTCGGAGGGTGATCTGCCACTTCTGCGGCGAGGAGAAGCCCCGGCCCAGTCATTGCCCCGAGTGCGGCGAACCCGCGCCCTCGCCGATCGGCGCCGGAACGGAGCGGATCGAGGAGGAGGTCCGGCGCCTCTTTCCCCAAGCGCGAGTCCTCCGGGTCGACCTCGACACGACCCGCGGCAAGCACGGTTTCCTCCGGATGTGGGACGCCATCGAGGGGGGCGGGGCGGACATTCTTCTCGGCACCCAGATGATTGCCAAGGGCCTGCACCTCGAGCGGGTGACTCTCGTCGGCGTGATCTCGGTCGACCACGCTCTCTTCTTGCCGGACTTCCGCGCCGCCGAACGCGCCTTCGCCCAACTGACCCAAGTGGCCGGCCGCGCCGGACGCATGGCGCGCCGCGGCGAGGTCATCGTCCAGACCTTCGTCCCCCACCATTACGCGATCCAGCGCGCCGTGGCCCACGACTGCGAGGGCTTCTGGCGGCAGGAGTTGCACATTCGCGAAATGCTTCGCTTTCCCCCCCACCAGCGCCTGTTGCGCGCGCTCGCCAGCGGCTTGAAGGCCGACCGCGTCGAGGCCCGGGCGCGACGCCTGGGCCAACTCCTGCGCGAGCGGATGGCGCGCGTCAACGATTACCGCTCCCTTACGGTCCTCGGCCCCGTCCCGGCGCCCATCGAACGCCTCCAAGACCGCACGCGCTGGCAGATCGTCTTGCGGGGCGGCAGCCCCGCCCTCATGCGGCGATTGCTCTTCGACGCTCTCGCCGTCTACGAGAGGGAGAAAGGAAGGACGGGCGTGTCCTTGAAGTTGGACATGGATCCTCTGGATCTGCTCTGATGCATG
>DATKZW010000236.1:0-3144 GCA_035527775.1 Sumerlaeia bacterium
TCATCACCTCGATCCGGCGGCTCGAAGTCGTTCCGGCTGCCAGGAGCCCGCGATGCACCGGTTCAAAGTCATCGGCAGGGACATGGTCCATCGGTGGGAGGGAAATCCTCTCATCGGCATCGATGACCTTGATTTCCGTTGCAGCAACATTCTCAACGCGGGCGTGGCCCTCTGCCAAGGCCGGACCATTCTGCTCGTCACCATCGAGGACTTGGCCGGGTACCGAAGCATCCACCTGGCTCGAGAGGGCCCGGACGGGCGATTCCACGTCGAGGAAAGGCCCTTCATGACGCGCTCGAGCGATCCCGTCGCCCGCAAACACGAAACGGGCGGCGTCTGCGACGCGCGCCTTACCCTCCTCGACGGCGTTTACTACATCATGCACGTGGCCCAGGGGGAGCATGGCTTTCGCCTTGCACTGGCCAAGACCACGGACTTCGTCGAGATCGAGCACATAGGCCTCGTTTCCGAACCGGACACTAAAGGGGGGGCTCTTTTCCCGCGGAAAATCGCGGGCCGCTTCGCGCGCATCGAACGCCCGGGCGAGGGCAGGAGCCTCTGGGCATCTTACAGCGATGATCTCGTCTATTGGGGCGGGGCCGAATTGGTCATCACCCCCCGCGGCGGGTACTGGGACCCGAGCTGGATCGGGATCGGTCCTCCTCCCTTCGAAATCGCCGAGGGGTGGCTGGTCATCTACTACGGGGCCAAAGACACGTCCTCCGGCCCCATCTACCGCCTCGGCGCCGTTGTTCTGGATCGAGAGAATCCCACGGAAGTGCTCGGACGTTCGGACACTCCCATCCTCACGCCCCGGGAACGCTACGAACGGATTGGCGATCTGCCGAACATTGTCTTCTCCACCGGCGCGATCCTCGACGGGAAAACGGGGGAGTTGAGGATCTACTATGGCGCCGCCGACAGCTGTATCTGCCTGGGAACAGCCGGCGTCCAACAGATCGTCGATCATTGCCTGGGAGGCGGGGGAGGGCGTTGAATGGCCCAGCGAAAACGCGGCAAAGACCTTCTGCACCGATGGGAAGAGAACCCCATCATTAGCGTCGAGAACGTTCCCTTTCGGGCCAACACGGTCTTCAATGGGACCCCCATCGTCACGGACGACGGAATCTACATCCTCTTGCGCGTCGAAGGACAGCAAGGCTACTCCTTCTTCCTTCTCGCCCGCAGCGCCGACGGCCTGCATTTCCATATAGACGAAAAACCCGCCATGGTCCCGGCAACGGAGGGTCCCTTCGCTCCGTACGAATGCAAGGGCATCGAAGACCCTCGGGTCACCTTCATCGACGGCGTGTGCTACGTCGTCTACACGGCGGTCGGGGACTGCGGACCGCGGATTGCCCTCGCCCGGACGGACGACTACGCCAATTACGAGCGCATCGCTCTCATCTCCGAGCCGGGCAACAAGGACGGCGTTCTTTTCCCCCGCAAGGTCAACGGCCTATACGCCCGCCTCGACCGCCCCATCGGACAAGGCGTCGGCAGCATCTGGGTCTCCTATTCCCCCGATCTCGTCAACTGGGGAGACTCCGAAGTCGTCATCTCGCCCCGCTCCGGATACTGGGACGAGTACCGCATTGGCGCCTCCGTCCCGCCCATCGAGACTCCCGAAGGCTGGCTCGAGATCTACCACGGCGTCAAGATGACGTCCGCCGGCCCCATCTATCGCATCGGCGCCGTTCTGATGGATCTCGACGACCCCGCCAACGTGATTAAACGGGGGAGCGCTCCGGTGCTCAGCCCCCGCGAACACTATGAGCGCATCGGCGACATCCCCAACGTCTGCTTCGCCTGCGGCGCCGTGCTCGATCGGGACGGCGCGATGAAAATCTACTACGGCGCCGCCGACACCTCCATCTGCGTTGCCCTCACGACCCTTGACGAACTCATGGAAAAGGGCTTCGACGACCCCAGCGGCTTCGAAGAAGAGTAGCCTCGTCCGTCCGCACGAGCTCCTCGCCGCCGTTCGTTCTCCACGGAAATCCCGGGTTCGAGTTTCCGCGTTCCGGTCTGCTTCTGATCCCCGATCCCAGCATGCCGGTCAAGCCCCTTCGGAATGGCAAGGGGCGTTTCCCAGACGCCGCTCTGGGAAACGCCCCCGATCCCCGGAAGGGATAGCTCGCAACGAGAGGCTTAAAGAACTTCTTTAGGGCTCATGGCCCTACTTAAGGAGCGACAGAGCCGTTTGAGGCGTCAGGTTCGCCTGTGCGAGGACGGCGACCCCCGACTGCTGGAGGATCTGGGCCCGCGTCATGTTCGCCGTTTCCGCCGCGAAGTCGGCGTCGCGGATCCGCGAGTCGGACGCCGAGAGGTTCTCGGCCGAGATCATCATGTTGGCCACGGTGTTCTCCAGGCGGTTCGTAATGGCGCCCAGCCCCGAGCGCACGTCGTTGATCTGGCGCAGGGCGTTGTCGATCTTCAGGAGAGACTCTTGCGCCTTTGCAAAGCTCGTCACATCCACGGTCTCGATGACTGAAGTCGGGTCCAACCCGTAGCTGCCCGTTATACCGATCAGGGTCAGCGCGGTCCCCGTGCCGTCCGCCACGGTGAACGCCTGGTCGCTATAGAGTCGCAGCCGTCCGAAAACCGTTTCTTGGACGCCCGCTGCTCCGGTCAGGTTCACGATGCCCAGGGTTGTCGCCGTATCCATCGTATAGGTGAAGTCCTCGTCGTTGGTGGCGGTTAGGACGAGCGCCCCGGTCGTCGCGTCTATGTCCGCGGCCACCCCCGTTTCATGACTCACCGCGTTGATGGCTCGCCGCAGCGTGCCCGTAGCGTCATTGGCGGCAACCACCAGAGTCCCTTCCCTTGGGAGGGTGTAACCGTTGATTGTCAGCGTGTCGCCCACCGCCAAGTCCAAGGTGCCCGCTCCCACCGCCGCCGTGGCGATGGTCTGAGCCGCTTCCGCCCGGGCGTAGACGCCGGTCTGGTAGTAGACCGAGTTGATCGCGATCGCCTTGTCGCGCGCCGAAGGAGAGGCCGATGAAGGAACCGCCACGTTATTGACCAGGATGTCGCCGTCGCTCATTCCGCCGGTCGCCGTCGAGCCGTCCAACGCAACGCCGATCACCTGCGCCACGCCCCCGATAACATCCGTGCGGAGATCGCCGACGGATATCTCCATCG
>DATKZW010000237.1:0-3849 GCA_035527775.1 Sumerlaeia bacterium
CTCTATGAGTCCGACCAGCCTGCCCAAAGCAAAACCTTCGGGCAGGGACTCTCGCAGCCCGTCTCGGAAGAATTCGGACGCCGAATGAAGGTTCTCGGCAATGATGATGTCGAGGGGCCGGTCGCCGTGACGCTCGCGGCGCAGCTCAAGCCCCTTCGCAATGAGAGGAAGGATCCCGTCCAGGGCGCGCGAACCGACCGACGTCCCAAGGATCGACGCCTCCGCCACCTCCTCGGCGACCGCCTCGGCGTCGCGCGCGTTGACGGCTCGGACGTTGCGGACCCAGATCGTTTCATCCGGCCGGTCGCCGTGCTTGATGATGACGCGGTATGCCCTGCGAGAGTTCAGCGCTGTAATCAGGGTCTTATCGATGTCGATGAAAACGACCTCGTAGCCGCTTCTCGCAAAGAGCTGTCCCACAAACGAACGACCGATGTTGCCCGCCCCGAATTGGACCAGCTTTTCCATGGGTCGCTCCCGCCGGACTTCTCGCGGCCTCGGCGCGTCCGCCTTGCCTTTTCACGCCAGGAACTCCGCGTCTAGTCGGCAAGTATCCTTCACTTGCTCACGGTACCTCGCATAGAGCTCGCCGATCTCACGCGCTCTGTCCCCCGGCGTTTTCTCGATGACCGTGCCCCCCAGGTGAAAGCACGCGCTTCCGCCCGCGCAGACGCCCGCCGCCACCGCCTGCGCGAGATCGAGACCCGCGTGCGCTCCGCGCGCCGCGCCGCCCCGCATCATCTGCGCGGCCAGCGACGCGATGACCCCCGCCGCAAAGTTGTCGCCGCAGCCCGTCGTGTCTCCCGTCGGCTTCTCCCCCGCGGCCATCGCCTCGCCCACCGCCCGGCACACGGGCAAGGAGGACGGGGGGCATTCTCGAAAGAGTCCTTCGCGCGAGTAGAACCAGACCGGCTCGGGACCGTTTGTGATGGCCAAGGCGGAGGCCCCGTTGTCCTTGAAGTAGTCATAGGCCTTCCGCTCTGAGTTCTGACCACTGATGCGCAACGCCTCCTCCCGATCCGCGATGAGAAGGTCCGTCCGAGCGTAAGTCTCATCGCCCTCGCCCAACGGCCATTTCGCGCCGGGATTCGCCTTCTCGCTGCGGAAATCGTAGACCGTCGTCACAACCGTGACGCATCCCCGCTCCTTGGCTTTCTGCAGCAGGTCCGTCAACCTCGCGTGGAGTTGAGGAACGAGCGCCGTCGCGGCGAACAAGACAACGTCGGCGTCGAAGAAGCGGTCCGGGAGGTCCTCCGGACCGAAGCGCGCCGAGACGCCCAGAGTGTTCAGGAAGGCCCGTTCGCCGCGCCCCGCGTCGTAGCTCGGGTCGGACAGGACCATCGTGGAAGGGGATGGACCCTCGACGGCCTCGTAGCGGTCGACGTTCAGCGGCGTCCGCCGAGCGATGTCGAAGAGGCGCGTCCCGGCGTCATCCTTGCCCCTCACGCCGCAGTACTCGACTTCGACCCCGCGCGGCGCCAGGAGCTGCGCCACGAGCGTCAAAGCCACGATCGCGGGACCGCCGAGGTTGAAGGAGTCCGGCTCGCGCGCCCCGACAATCAACCTCGCCGCTTCCTCGAAAGGCATTCCCGCGAACTCTTCGAACTCCTCGACGAAGACCAACCCTCCGGGCGTGATTCCGCCGTCGCCCCGCCGTCGCGAGCGGAACCGCAGAAACGCCTCTCCCTCGAAGCTCACGTCGGTATAGAGAAAATCGGCCACCGCGCAACCCGCGCCTGCAATGCGCATGCCTCGTTTCCTTCGCCCCGGTTGAGAGTCTCGGACGGGATTCCACCTCATGGGAAATCGTCGAGAATGGAATCCTTTGCCGCGAAGCCACGAAGACGGGAAGATCCGAAGACGGCCCCCTTCCTTGGCGCCTTCGCGTCTTGCTGGCTCAGGGCCTCTCCTCAAGCATGTCTCGCCCCTCCCGCGGCTCTGTCAAGGCCTTTCTTTCGCCGTTTTCCTTCGGCTGTGCGAGAGTCCCCCTGAGGGGATTCCCAAGCGCGCCGCACGAAGAGAGGGAGCCGCCGCCCTCAGACGGCGGCAGCGGATCCCTGGGAGGTCGAGGCAGTGATGCTCTGGAAGACTTCGAATTCGTTGCCGCATCTGCCGGACAGAAGGACCCCGGAGCGCTGCGCAAGGCGCCCCAGGTCCCAGGCTGCAAACTGGATTTGCGGCGCTACGGAGAGGTCGCCGCTTCGGGCTCTCTGAGGGGAAGCGAGCGGATCAGCCCTTGGGCGACTTCGTCGCCAGGGTCCAACTCCAATGCTCGCGCCAAGTGGCGCCGCGCTCGATCGAGCTCTCCGCGAGCCATGAGCACGACGCCGAGGCTGCGGTGCGCGTCGGCGCGGTCCGCGTCCATCGCGATCGCTTCGCGCAGGCTGGCCTCCGCTTTGTCCATCCACCCTTTCGTGTAGTAAAGCGCTCCCACGGCCGCGCGGCCTTCAGCGCTATCCCATTTCTCGTAGCGACTGATGTTCAGCGTCACGTCGTCAGACCAATCGCGGTTGCGCACGAAGGTCAAGACCGCGTATGCGGCAAGAAGAAACAGCACGCCGCGCGCCGGGGTGAGATAGGACCTCCACCCGCGCGCTCGTTCGCCGGTTTCCCCCGCGGGCTGCTCTTCCGGCGCGAAAAACGGGCAGCGGCCCGCGTCCCGCCTCGCGAGCAACAGCGACGCGGCAAGCAACGCCAAACCCGCGTGAGGCGCGTACGCGTAGCGCTCGGCCAGGAGCTGGGGCGTCGGGAGAATCTGGAACACGGGCACGAAGCAGACGCACGCCCAGGCGCCTCCCACCCCCGCCGGTCCGCGCCGCCGCGCCAAAAGGGCGAGCGACCCAAGCGCGAAAACAGCGAAAGCAACGCCGCCCGCCCAGAGGCGCCAGTCGCCGTAGGAAGTCGAAGCGTGAAAGTCGTGACCGATCGACAGCCCGACCGGCACAAGCCAAAGGCGGGCGTAGACGAGGAAAGTGCGGCAGAAGTTCAGGAAGCCGAGAAAGGGGCCTTTGCCCCCGGGCCAGGACGCCTCGAAACTGGCGTAACGCAGCGAAACGTAGAGGATGAGATAGGCGGCAAACACGACGGCGAAAGAGAGGACGACCGCCGTCCAGCCCCGCGCCGGGCGTTTCCCCGCGTCGTTGCGGGAACCCGTATCGGGGAGACAGAGAATGGGCGCCAGAAGGACGGCCATGAAGGCCGGCTCCTTCGCGAGCAAAGCGAGGAACCAGAGAGCCGCGGCCGCCACGGCCCTTGCCCGCGACCCGCGCTTCACGGCGGCGCAAGCCATCCGGAGCGAACACACCATGAACAGCGTCGATAGGAGGTCCTTGCGAAAGCCCGGACTGTTGACCACTTCCGTTGCGATCGGGTGACAGAGAAAAATGGCCGCCGCCAGAAAGGCGAGATCGTCGCGCCCGAAGACGATCCGCCAGAGGCCGAACAGGGCGAGGCCCACGGCCACGTGCAGGCCGATGTTGATCGAACGCGAGCAGAAGGGACTCTTGCCGAAAATGACGGCGTCGGCGAAAAACGTGAGGGGCGCCATCGGACGGTAGTGCAAATCGCCGAAAGCCGGCCCGAAGTCGCGGCTGACCAGTTTGACGAGTCCCGCCCAGCTCTCGATCGTCTTGCAGTCGCGAATCAGGTAGGTGTCGTCGTAGCAGTACTCGCCCAGAGGGGAGTTCGAGTAAGCCAACGCGACGAGCGCGACGAGAAACAGATGGAGGCGAACCCGAATCAGGCAGGGGGGAAGTTTCATGGCTCAGGTTGTGGTCCGCTTGCCGCGAACGCGCAAGCCGGCTCATCCTCCGCCGGCTGCTGGGAACTCCCTAGGAAACGGCATAAGCC
>DATKZW010000238.1:0-6192 GCA_035527775.1 Sumerlaeia bacterium
GAATCCCCGCCGACGTGGGGCCCGAGAAGGCCCGCGAGGTCCAAGAGATGGCCGTCGCCGCCTTCAGGACTCTGGAATGCAGGGGCATGGCCCGCGTGGACTTCTTCCTGAAGAAGAACGGCGATCTGGTCGTGAACGAACTGAACACCCTTCCCGGTTTCACCCGTATCAGCATGTATCCCAAGCTCTGGGAGGCCTCGGGCCTTTCATACCCCGACCTCCTCGACAGACTCATCGAACTCGCCATCGAGGACCACGAAAGGGAAGCCGGTCTCAAGAGGACCTACGGGAACTGAGTCTGCGGGCATGGCCCGCCGCGGCTCTTGCCCCGCCACAGTTCCGACCCACCACCGCCGCGTTCGCTTTCGGGATTCCTGGTGGAATCCCTGCCGGGGCGCGGCTGAACGGCCGCCGGGGCGCGGCTGAAAAGCGGAGGAAACGGCATGCAGACCAAAAACAGGTCGTCCGGGAAGACCGTAAGCATGGTCCGGCTCGCCTTGCAGGCGCTGGGACTGGTCCTGGTCATCCCCTTTCTCGCGATCGTCTACCTACTCCGGCACAACATGGCCGAGAACATGTGGGTCCTGATTTTTGTGCTCATGGCTTCCTCTCTCGGCTACTACCTGCTTTGGTCGGCGCTGCTGCGGAGCGTCAACACGCTACTGGCAAATCTTCAGAAGGTCTCGCGGGGGGAAGCCGAAAACCTAACCGTGGCGGAGGGGTCGAGTCAGTTGCAAGAGGTGGCCGAGATCGTCAACGCGCTGAACCGAATCACAAAGGGCCTTCGCGGGAACGCCGGGGAATGGGGAGAGATTTTCCGGAACATCCCAGTGGGCACGGTTCTGCTGGATGCGGAGACTCACCAGATCCTGGATGTCAACCAGGCGACCATCGAGGCCTTCGGCGCCCCGCGGGAAGAGATTGTCGGGCGCATCTGCCACGAGTTCATCTGCCCAACCGAAGAGGGGAGTTGCCCCGTGACCGACCGCGGCCTGGAAGTGGACCATTCCGAGTGCGTGCTTGTGACCGCCGGCGGAGAGCATCGTCCCATTCTCAAGACGGTGCGCAGGGTGGAGATCGATGGTCGGGACCGCCTCATCGAGAGTTTCATGGACATCAGCGATCACAAAACGAGTGAGGAGGAAATCCAACACAGGGCTTACCACGATCGCCTGACCGATCTGCCCAACGGGGCCCTTTTCCTCGACCGCCTGAATCGGGTGATCAAGCGTTCTCGGCGCCACCCCGAGTTCGGTTTCGCCCTCTTGTTCCTCGATCTGGACCGTTTCAAATCGGTGAATGACGCGTTCGGTCACTTGGCCGGAGACGAGATGCTGATTGCCGTGGCTCACCGTCTGGAAAGTTGCGTGCGCGCCGGCGACAGCGTGGCGCGTCTCGGAGGGGATGAGTTCACGATGCTCCTGGACGGGGTATCCAGCCCCGCTGAAGCGGCCCAGCTGGCCGACCGCGCGAACCGAAGGCTGGCCCAACCTTACCGCATCAGAGGCTGCGACGTGCGCACGGGCGCCAGTGTCGGCATCGCGATGAGCGGCCCCGACATGGGGACGGCCGAGGAAATGCTGCGGCGGGCGGATGCCGCCATGTATCGCGCCAAAGCCCTCGGCCGCGGTCGACACGTTCTTTACGACCAGGCGATGCACGAGCGGGCGGTCGTCCGCGACCAGATCGAAGAGGACCTGCGCAAGGCAACCGAAGCGGGGGAGTTTCGCACGTTCTACCACCCGCTGGTCTCCCTCAAATCGGGACGGATCGTGGGTTTCAGCGCTTTGGCGCGGTGGCTGCACCCCAAGCGCGGGGTCGTCCTGCCCGGTGAATTCATCCCCATCGCCGAAGAGATCGGGCTGGTCACCCGAATCGACGAATGGATCCTGCGCGACGCGTGTCGACAGGCCGTTCAGTGGCAGCAACGGTTCCCCGGCCAACCGCCCCTCTCCATCAGCGCCAATTTCTCCGCCAGCCAACTTCTGCGGCGCGATCTCGTGGATCAGGTCAGGGAAACCCTCTCTGAAACCACGCTGGATCCTTCCTGCCTGCACCTCGAGGTGCGGGAAGGAGTTCTCATGGAGAACGCCACCGTCGTCGCCGACACGCTGGGCAAGCTCAAGGCGATGAACGTCTGGATCCAAGTGGACAACTTCGGCACCGGCTTCTCGTCGTTGCGCTACTTGCAACGATTCCCCATCGACGGCCTCAAGATCGATTTCTCTTTCGTCCAAGCCATCGGCGAAGATCCCGAAAGCCTGGAGATGGTGCGCACCATACTCAACCTCGCCCATAACCTGGGCGCTGCGGTGACGGCCGAAGGCGTGGAGTCCGCCGAGCAGCTGCGTCTGCTTCGCGAGTTGGGGTGCGAGTTCGGGCAGGGCTTCTTCTTCTCGCCGCCCCTGCCCGCCGCCGACGCCGAGGCTTTGCTCGCCGAAGGAAAGCGCTGGTGATCTGACTCGCGTCTGCCCGGCCTGCTCGACGCCGCAAACGCCGGGATGGGCATGCGGCGTCCTGGACGCTCTGCCGGGGGATGAGGCGGCGACGCCCGGGCGCGCCGGATCGTTCGAATCGTTGTCCTGTCCGGAGGCGACCGGATGAGATCTTTGGTTACCGGCGGCGGAGGGTTCCTGGGCGGAGCGATCGCGCGACGTTTGCTCGAGCGCGGGGACGCGGTGCGGAGTTTCTCGCGTGGAGATTATCCCGAGCTTTTGGCCCAGGGCGTCGAAGCGCATAGAGGGGACCTGGCCGATCTCGATGCGGTTCTCAGAGCCGCTCAGGGATGCGACGCGGTCTTCCACACGGCCGCGAAGGCGGAGATTTGGGGGCCTTACACCGAGTTTTGCCGCGCCAACGTTCTCGGCACAAAGAACGTGATCGAGGCATGCCGCCGCCACGGGGTCGCGCGCCTCGTCTACACGAGCACGCCGAGCGTGACTTTCGCCGGGCGCGATCAAGCCGGCGTGGACGAAAGCGCTCCGTACCCCGCCCGCTTCCTGGCCCACTACCCCAAGACGAAGGCGGAGGCGGAGCGAATCGTGTTAGCCGCGAACTCTCCCGAGTTGGCCACGGTCGCGCTGCGACCTCACCTTATCTGGGGTCCCGGGGACAATCATCTGGCGCCCAAAATCATCGAGCGCGCGCGGGCCGGCAAGCTGCGTCTCGTTGGGACGGGCGGGAAACTCGTGGACTCCGTTTATATCGACAACGCCGCCGACGCCCACGTCCTCGCCGCCGACCGGCTGCGGGACGATTCCTCCGCCCTCGGCCCGGCGGCCGGGAAGGCGTACTTCATCTCGAACGGAGAGCCGAGACCCGTCGCGGATCTCATCAACGGGATATTGGACGCCGCGGGTCTGCCGCCCGTCCGGCGAACCGTGTCGCCCGGCGTCGCGTACGCGGTCGGCTGGATGCTGGAGACGGTCTACGGGGCATTGCGCTTGAAGGGCGAGCCGGCCATGACCCGTTTCGTCGCGCGTCAGCTCGCGACGTCCCACTGGTTCGACATCTCGGCCGCCCGCCGCGACCTCGGCTACCGTCCAGCCGTCTCCATCGAGGAAGGAATGCGGCGCCTTAAGAAGCGCCTGAGTTCGCGTGGAACTGCCCGGGCTTCCTCCTGGGATTGATATAGGGAAGCCCACAACGTTCCCGGAAAGGCCGGAATCTCCTATGGCGCCCATCGACCTCCCGCGTCGTCGCGACGCGTACGCCATCGACCCCAAACCGGACTTCGCGCGCCTGGAGAAGGTCCTCCGGCGCCAGGGAGAACCCGATCGGGTCCCCTTCTACGAGCTCTTCTCCAACATTCAGGACGACGTTCTGCGCACGCTGGGCAAACTTGACGCGGAGCCCGACGCCGCCGAGCTCTCCCCAGAGGAGAGCGAAGAACGCGCGTGGCGCAAGCATATCGACTACATGCGGCTCCTCGGGTACGACTACCTCAGCGTCGGCGCCTACGGCTTTGGTTTCGCTCTTCCCGCGCGCGCGACGGCCCTCACGAAAGAAGGCGAGCGCGCCTACCTGCAAGCCGACACCCACGCCATTGCGAACCGCCGGGATTTCGAA
The DNA here is from genome assembly GCA_035527775.1 of Sumerlaeia bacterium. Classification (GTDB taxonomy): domain Bacteria; phylum Sumerlaeota; class Sumerlaeia; order UBA8349; family UBA8349; genus DATKZW01. The sequence continues at coordinate 4,069 of DATKZW010000238.1, forward strand.
CGGCATCCGTGGCCCGACATGTCGCGGGTCGATTATACCCCCCTCGACCGGATCGCCCGCCTTATGCCTCCCGGCATGAGGGGGATTCCGGCCTTTTCCGGCGTCCTGGAGAACGTGATGTGGCTTCTCGGCTACGAGGGAACCGCCTTCCTCCTCTTCGAGGACGAAGGGCTTATCCGCGACATGTTCGAGGCCGCGGGCTCCCGCATTGCCGAGTACCTCGGCCGCTGCGCGGCGAGCGAGGCGGTTGGCGCCGTTGTCATGGGAGACGACCTCGGTTTCCGGACGCAGACCCTCCTGTCGCCGGCGACGTACCGCAAACACCTTTTCCCCTGGCACGCCCGGGTCGTGGAGGCAATCCACGCCCACGGCAAGCCGGCCATCCTCCACGCCTGCGGCAACCGGCTTGAAATCATGGACGACATCATCGCCTGCGGCTGGGACGCCGTTCACTCTTTCGAGGACGCCATCGAGCCGGTGTGGGAAGCCAAGGAGAGGTGGGGCGATCGGATCGCCGTGCTCGGCGGGTTCGACGTCGACAAGCTCTGCCGCATGACGCCTGAAGAGGTGCGCGCCCACACCCGCACGCTGGTCAAGCGTTGCGGTCCCGGAGGCGGGTGGGCCCTCGGCACGGGCAACTCGGTGGCGAACTATATTCCGGTTGAGAACTTCCTCGCGATGATCGAGGAGGGATACCGCGTCGGGCGTCGCGATGCCAGTCCCTGAGAGGGCGTGTGAAAAGTGTGGAACAGCCGCCCTCGGCTGTTATGTGCGTAGGTTCCCTCGCGCTTTCTTACGGACCCCTCGGGCGCCACATTATCCAACCGCCCTTTTCGCACACCCTTTGAGATCGGGAGGACGTTGGGGCGCGCAGGGTGTGGCGGGCGGGGCGCGGCGGCGTGAAAAAGCTATGAATCCCGCGCCGGATCGGGTAGAAAGTGCGCGCCCGAGTGAGCGGGAAAACCCCGGAGATCACGTCGCTTATGCCCAGCACGCCCCACGATGTTCTTTTGCAGGTGATCCGCTCGATGCGCCCGCGGCAGTGGTCGAAGAATCTGCTGCTCTTTGCCGGCATCCTTTTCTCGCGCAATTACGACAAGCCGGCTCTCCTGCTGCAAGTGGTTTACGGTTTCGGGCTCTTCTGCGTGGTCTCGGGGGCGATGTACATCCTCAACGACCTCGTGGACGTCGAGGCGGACCGCCTGCACCCGCGCAAGAGCCGCCGCCCTCTCGCCGCCGGCGCTCTGTCGCCGCGAGCGGCTCTTGCGGCGTCCGTCGTCCTGGCCATCGGGGGATTGGCGGGGTCGTTCTGGCTGTCGAGAGCCTTCGGCGAGACGGCGTTGGCCTACTTCATCATCACCATACTCTATTCCCACATCTTCAAACACGTGGCCATCGTGGACATCATCCTTCTTGCCCTCGGGTTCGTCCTGCGCGCCATCGCGGGCGTAGTAGTCATCCGGGTCGAGTCGGGGCCGCCGGTGCCCTTGACTCCGTGGTTCGTGATTTGCGTTCTTTTCGCGGCTCTTTTCATTGCCATCTGCAAGCGGCGCCATGAACTGACTTCCATGGAAAGCGCCGCGGACCATCGTCGGGTGCTCGAGGAGTACACCCCCGCGTTTCTCGACCAGATGATCGCCGTCTCGACCACGGCAACCGTCATGTCTTACGCCTTGTACCTGATCGCCGCTCCCGGCACGCAGGCAATCGAGCCGCAGAATCTCAGGATGATCTCCACCTTCCCTTTTGTGATCTACGGCGTTTTCCGCTACCTGTATCTGGTCTATCGGTGCAGTGAGGGGGGAGAGCCGGAGACCCTATTGCTGAAGGACAAGCCGCTGCTTCTGAACGTTGTCCTGTGGCTGGTCATCTTCATCTACCTCCAGCGGGGCTGAGCGCTTCGAACCGGCCGCGGTGAGGAATCTTCAGGCGCGGGCGGTTCGCCGCTGAAAAATATAGACGGGAAGAGCCGGGTAGTTCGAGATGACTTGGACCTCCTCGTAGTCCGCCAGGAAGCGCGGGTCCGCGCGCAGAAGCCCTACCCATAGGATGTTGGCCGTCGAAATGACAAAGTCGGGGCGCATTTCGGCCACGACGCGCAGGACCCATTCCGGGCTGCCTTCA
>DATKZW010000239.1:0-4005 GCA_035527775.1 Sumerlaeia bacterium
GCCGAAGCCCGCGACCGGGATTACGGCCTTTCGGACCTTGCTGGGGGGCGCGATGTCGAGCTGGAGGCACGGCATAGCGAAGTCGCGCCGTATGATCTCCATGGCGCGATCGCGCGACTCGGCGTCGCGCGCCACGAACTGGGCGCAGCCGTCTCCCTGCGAGCCGACGCCTTTGCCGCCCCAGACGAGATCGCGCAGCGGCCCGTGGGCCAAGAGCTTGTGAAGGATCGGCGCCGTCAGTTCCGAGGGACAGGCCGGGGCGGCCAACTCGTCAAAGCGCTTCTGCGCGCGACTCATCAGTTCGCCTGCCGCCCGGGCGTCCCCCTCGCGGATCGCCTCGACGGCTTGGGAAACGATCTCCTTGTTGGTCTCGCCGAGACAGCGGTGGACGTTGCGTTCCATATTGTCCTGCGGGAAGGGATAGCAATGGTTCAGTTTCGCCAGGATCTCGCGCGTGTCCTTCTTCGCTTGCAGATCGACGATGAGCAGGTAGAGGGGCTTGCGGATCGCGATCTCGTCGACGTGAAGCAGGTCGCCGTCGAACGTCATCAGAAGGGGCCGCTGGCCGTATGCGCACCCCTGGTCCATCCGCCCGCATCGGGACGGCGTGAGGATCTCGCCCTGATAGGCGATCTCCATCTCTCCGCGGCGCGTCATCTTCAGGTCGTAGACTTGATTGAAAGCGCGCACAACGAGCACGCAGATGGCGGCCGAGGACGAAAGCCCCTTCTTCAGCGGCAAGTCCATGGTGTGGCAATGGATTTCCAGACCCTTGACGTGGTGTTGGGTCAGAGCCTGATAAGCGACCCCCGCCATGTAGCTGAAGAACCCGCCCTGCTCGGCCTCGGCAAGGAGAGATCTCTTCTCCATGGGGACCTCGTGCGGTCCCACGACGCTGCCGTCGGGCAGCCGACTCGTGACGATCAGCTTCGAGGGGTGGGGCTTGACGTCGGCGTGGATTCCCTGGTTTGTGCCGGTGATGACGGTGTAGCCTCTCTCGATTTCGGCGTTGATGCGGCGGTAGCCGCCGGCCCAGTCAGAGTGCTCGCCGAAGAGACAGATGCGACCCGGAATGAAGATCTTCATCGCGCTGAGCTCCCTCCGTTGAGACCGGACTTCCTTTCTGCGCGCCAAGGAGAAGGACTTATCGCAGCTGGGCCTTGGGCGATCAAGGGCGGAGTGGCAAGAGAGAGGGTGTGTGCGCGGCGGGGGGACCGGCCTTCACTTCCTCGCGCGAAATCCTGCGGTCTCCGTCCTGCCGCTGACGCCCTGTCAGACCGGAGCCTTCGCCGGGAGCGCGGCCCTCGTGCGCCTATGCGAGCAACTCTGCGTAAGCTTCCTCGATCCGGGCGACCATCTGTTGCGCCGTGAAATCCTCGCGCACGCGCTCGCGCGCGACGGCGCCGAGGCGCCGACCGAGATCGCGGTCTCGCAGGAGCCGCGCAATGGCGGCGGCCAATGCCCGCGGGTCGCGGGGGTCGACGAGCAGCGCTTCGCGTTCGTGACGGACGATCTCGGGGGTCCCGCCGCCCGTTGTTGCGACGATCGCGCATCCCAGCGCCATCGCTTCGAGCAGAGCGGTGGGGCTCCCCTCCCAGTGCGAGGGCATGCAGAAGACGTCGGCCGCCCGCATCAGGGGGAAGGGGTCGGGCACGAAACCGCAGAAAAGAATGCGGTCGTGAACGCCTGCTTCCCTGGCGGCGGCTTCCACCTTCCCCGCGGTGTCGTCGCGTCCCGCGAAAACGAAGCGAAGACCCGGGAAGTCTTCCCGCAAGAATGCCAGCGCGCGGATGGCGTCGTAGTGCCCTTTCATGTAACGCAGATTCGAGACGATCACGACGAGGGGACCACCATTGGTCGGCAATCCGCATCGCTCGCACGCCGCGCCCGAATTCTCTGCGATGGCCGCGCCAGGCCGCTTCCCGTCGCGCCATGAAGAGCCCGAGGCGCCGGCGGCGACCGCGGAGTCGTCGGTCTCCTTGTGATCGCAGACTTCGCCCTTCCTCTCCACCCGCTCGGGGTCGACGCCGTTGGGGATGACAATGATTTTCTCGGGCGGGAACTTCTCCCTCTCGATTCGGCTCCGCCGTCCCACCTCGGACACGGAGATAAAGAGATCCACCCGCCCGCCGCGGGCCGTCCAGCGGTCGGCCCACACGTGGTAGAAGCGTCGCCAGGGGTCGGGACTGTGGATGGCCGAGACGCAGGCGGGCGCCGTCGAGGGGCCCGATGGGCCGGCGCGGCGCACTAGCCCGCGCGCCAGAATGTCGGCCCGCAGACCGTGTATGTGAACGAGGGAGAATCCGCCGGACTCAAGCAATGCGGCGAACGCCCTGCGCGTCCGAGCGCTGAAGGGATTTTGAGAGGGAAGACCCGTCGCCTCGACCCCGGTTCGGGCCGCTTCGTCGAGAAACGGCCCCTCCGGCTCCATGGCGACGACGGCCATTTCGAATCTTGAGCGGTCGTAGTGCTCGAGAAGCCGCAGCGCCAGCTGCTCCGCGCCGCCGATCTGTGCGGTGCTCGTCACCTGGAGAACGCGGGATCGTGGCGGCGAAGCAGACACCGTGGCATCTATCCGGCCGGGGGAATGGCGATGGGCGGCGCCAACCATACTACTGGCCGCCTTGAAGTGTATGGATCGGTCGAGGGAGTTGCAAGCGGGATCTCCCAAGCCGGCAACATCCGGGGGAAATTCTACTTGCCGCCCCCATCTCCTTTGGGCACAATGACCGGGACTCGACGGCTTTTCGCCGCGAGGCGGAAAGACCCGTTGCGACCCCTTAGTCGCGCGAGACGTTTCACCAGCCGCGTTTCAAGTTGAGAGAATTCCGGGCTTGCCGCGAAACCGCCGCGAGCAGTGGTTGAGACTCCCCACGTTCTCAGGAGAGCGCCATGGAACCCGACGTTGCCAACATCCTCAAGCAGACAAACTTCAGCACGCTCGACTGGGGGATCGTCGTGGCCTATCTTGTGGTCTCCGTCGTCGTTGGTCTGATGGTGAAGAAGTACGTAAAGAACATGGCCGACTACGTCACGGCGGGCCGCGGGGTGGGCGCCGCCCTGGGCGTCGCAACGCTCACGGGCACGGAGATGGGGCTGGTTACGATCATGTACAGCGCCGAGAAGGGTTTCAACTCGGGATTCGCCGCCTTCCACATGGCCGCTATCGCCGGCATCGTCACGTTTTTCGTCGGATTGACCGGTTTCTTTATCTACCGCTTGCGCCAGATGGAGGTCCTGACAATCCCCGAGTACTATGAGCGACGATTTGGGCGAAGGACCCGGATCCTTGGCGGCATCATGCTCACCTTCGGCGGCGTGCTCAACATGGGTTTGTTTCTCAGGGTCGGGTCGCAATTCATCGTCGGCGTCACAGGCATGTCGGCCGAAGGGTGGCCCTTGCCGACGGTCATGACCGTCCTGCTGGCGCTCGTCCTGCTCTACACCGTGCTAGGGGGCATGGTCTCGGTTATTATCACCGACTACTTGCAATTCGTAGTGTTATCCTTCGGCGTCTTGATCGTGACTGGGCTATGCATCCTCAACCTTGGCTGGGACAACATTTTCAACACGATTGCCGCGGAGATGGGCGAGAAAGGCTTTGACCCCCTCGATCCGGCGGGCGGCTTCGGCGTCGAATACGTTCTGTGGATGCTGTTCACGGCGGGTCTGGTGGGCTCCGCCCTCTGGCCGACCGCCGTGGCGCGCGCTCTCGCGGCCGACAGCCCCCAAACCGTCAAGAAGCAATTCATGTGGTGCTCGGTGTCCTATCTCATCCGTTTCATGATTCCTTACGTCTGGGGCATCTCCGCCTTTGTCTTCATCATGACGAAGGCGCCGGATCTCAAGGAAGTCTTCTTCCCGAGCGCGCAAGGCGCGAAGGGCATGCCCAGCCTGCTCGCCATGCCCGTTGTCCTCGGGCGCATCGTGCCGGCCGGCCTGCTCGGCGTCCTGACGGCGGCGATGATCGCGGCCTTCATGTCCACCCACGACAGCTACCTCCTG
>DATKZW010000240.1:0-3367 GCA_035527775.1 Sumerlaeia bacterium
ACGGCGATTTCGATCTCGTTGTCTCCCTGGCCGAAGCGCAATCCGCCGGATACGGTCGCGGTCAGGACATCCGAGTTCTACTATTCGAGAACGCCGGCGGGAAGACAACTCCCGCTTTCTTGCCGGGCGTAGACATGGGAATCTACGACAGCTACGGCGATCCCGCCGGCGGACACATCTCTCTTTGCGATATCGATGGTGACGGCGACTATGACTTGTTTTCCGGCTGGTGGATTAGCGGCCACGGCGAACCCCCTTACTTGTTCCGGTTCTTCCGAAATGACGGCACGCCAGCCAACTACGCGTATACCTTCGTCACGGAGAACTACTTCCCCGAACTGGAGTATGACGAATGCATGATTCCCACCTTCTTCGATGCTGATCTCGACGGGGACAATGACTGCATTCTATTCACTTGGACCCAAAGCTATTGGGGTCTTATGAGGAATGTGGGCACGCTCTCTTCGCCCGCCTGGAAGCTTACGCATGACTTCTTCCAGACCCTCACGTATAAGCAGCTTAACCGTATCGCGGCGTGGGGCGACCTGGACAACGACGGCGATCTGGATATGATTCAACTTGGGGAGTATCTTCCCTTCGGATTCTTTGAGAATCGGGGTTCTCGTACGGAGCCAAACTGGACCCTAAAGGCAGTGGACTTTGTTCCCCATGTGGGCCGCCATTACAGTCCATGCCTTTACGACATCGACGATGATGGCCTGTTGGAATTGTTCTCGGTGAGATTCCGCCAAACTTCGGGCGAATGGGCGAGTCTAGATCATGACATTTGCTTCTGGGAGAATTCTGGCACTCCCACTTCCCCGTCTTTCAGTCTGGCAGACACGAAATGGCAAGGAATCACAGGACTTCGGTTCACAGGAATGTCGTTCGGAGATCTCAACGGCGACAATCTGCCGGATCTCGTCATGGGAGCATACGGAACGAACCAGGTGTACTTCTTCCCGAACGAGGGAGCTCCCGGCGCTCCCGCATTCGACAACGGCAGTCGAACGGTGCTCGTTGTGCCTTCCCCGCCTGGGCCACACAGCTACCAGTACCCGCACCTTGCAGACGTGGATCTCGATGGCGACATGGACCTGTTTGTCGGAGTGGACGGCGAGTACGCTCGCGGTGCGGTCAGTTATGCCGGACAGGTGAATTTCTTCCGGAACACGGGATCCCCGGGCTCGCCGAGCTTCGTTTTGGAGGATCCCATGTGGATGGGCCTGAACATGCACTGGGAGGTCCAAGTCTCATCGGGCGACGTTGACGGCGACGGAGCGCCCAACATCTTCGTGAGCGACAGAAACGGCGGCATCCTGCACTTCAGACCAGTGCTCGACATGCTCGACGTATATCCCAGCAACGCAACTCTTGTGTCGGGCCAGTCCGTTGACTACATCACCTCTGGCGGCCTCGGAAGCGCTTCCGCGCAGATCTTGGAGAACCGCTCCGGCGGCGAGCTCACGGGACTGACATACACTGCCGGGTCGACCACTGGGGTAGTAGACCGGATCAAGTTCTCGGACTCGGGGAGTTCGAAGACGGCTTATGCCTATGTCAACGTCATCTCGCCCTCCCAGATCTCCATCTCCGGCAAGGCCGTCGTGATGGCGGGGAGGAAGGCGATTGATCCGCTCTGGTCGACGACCAACAATCTCGCGCACTTTGTCTACCGGACGCTTCTGTATCGCGGGTTCTCAAAGGAGAACGTCTATTACCTCAATCCCGACACGGCGCAGGACGCCGACGGAAACGGGGCCCAGGACGACATCGACGCCGCCTCGACGCTGGCCAACGTCGAGACCGCACTCACGACCTTCGCGGCGGGGTCGCCCAATCTCTTCGTCTACCTCATAGACCACGGCGGGGAGTACGCGGCCAACGCCTACGTCCGCTGCAATGACACCCAAATCCTTTATGCGTCGCTGCTGGACCAGTGGCTCGACGCCTTGCAGAATTCGGGCACGACGACGCTGACGCTGGTGGTGGATTGCTGCCAGTCGGGCGGCTTCCTCGACAGATGCCACGCCACGGGCGCCCAACAGCGCGTCGCGATCGGCTCGGCCGACTACCTCGAGCCCGCGTTCTTCTCGGCGGGCGGGCTGATCTCGTTCACGAACGCCTTCGTCGGCGGGCTCTACTCGGGGCTCACGGTGGGCGAAGCCTTCAACCTTGCCGCAGGCGCCGTGGATCGCTATCAGCGTCCCCAACTCGACGACGACGGCGACGGCGTTTATGACAAGGACGCCGACGGCGACCTGGCCAAGAGGCTCACCGTGGGCGCTTCGTTCATCGCGGGCGCCGACCGGCCGCAGATCGGGAAGATCTCGGCGAATCACACACTCACGGGCGGGGGCGCCACGGCCACAATCTGGGCATCGGACGTCTCTTCCGTCTATCCCATCGACCGCGTCTGGGCGACCATCGCCGCTCCGGGTTTTCTTCCCGACTCCGCCCTCGACCCTGCGAATCCCGTAACGAATCTCCCCGAGTTGGATCTCATCTGGAGCGCGACGAACTCGCGTTACGAAGCGACGACGAACACCTTCACCGAGATGGGCGCTTACGCGGTGAACATCTACGCCCGCGACATCTGGGGCGGGGTCTCCTACCCCAAGCAGACTTACATCAACCAGATGGAGTCGGACGAGCAAATTGTGATCGTCTGCGGCGACGGCGCCTACGACTCCAACTCGCCGTGGACGAACAGCGATTACCTGGCCCGCTTCGTCTATGAGACGGCGCGGGCGCGCTGGCTGGCGCACGACAAGATATCGTACCTGACCTCGGCGGCGAGCAGCCCGGATCGTCCGGTGGACGGCGCGCCTTCCGAGGCCGCTCTTGCCGCCGCGATTTCCGCCGCCTCAGGCGTCGGGAAACTCACCGTCTATCTCGTCGGCTCGGGCGACGCCTCGGCCCTCGACATCGACGGCGACGGCGCGGCGTCCGATCCCGACGACCTCACGCCCGCCGAGCTGGACAGCTGCCTCGACGCCCTCCAGTCGGGCGGTTCGACGCGCGTCATCGTCGTCCTCGATTTCAACCGGTCCGGCGGCTGGATCTCGACGCTGACGGCCTCGGCGGGGCAGGAGCGCATCATCATCGCCTCGTCGAGGAACTCGGAGGACTCCTGGTGCGAGGCGGGCGGCGCGTTGTCCTTCACGCAGTGGTTCTTCTCGTGGGTCTTCAACGGCGTGAATCTCCGGGACGCTTTCAGTTGGGCCCGCTGGGCGGTGCGCGGGGTGACCAGCGAGACCCAGAACCCGCAGCTCGACGACGACGGCTCGGGAGCGGCGAATCGCCTGGACGGCGCGCTCGCCCTGACGACCTACATCGGCGCCGCCTTCGTCACGGGCGCCGAGTT
>DATKZW010000241.1:0-2535 GCA_035527775.1 Sumerlaeia bacterium
CGCGCACTTGGAAGTAGAGACAGTTGAAGCCGACGGACGCCGCGTTGCGGACGATCGCGCGGACGTCTTCCGGAGTTCGGTAGTCCCAACGAGTGACCCAGAGGGCGCGGACTTCCTTGGCCGCGGCCAACGACGGAACACAGAGCGAGAGCATTGCGAGAGCCCCCAGACGGGATAAGGGAAAACGCCGAGCGCAGTCGCGCCCAAGGACCTTCGGGCAACGAGGGCGCCTTGGGGCTAGGGCGCGGCGGCGATGGACCGATGTTTTCACGGGCGGCTTCTCTTTGATGATAGGACGGAGAGATCGATCTACCGGAAGAGACGGCGAATCCAACCGAAGGGACCCCGAAAGCAGACATTGCGGATAAGCGTGCACGCTTCCTTGCGCGACAGCCATCGGCCGAAACAGACTGGGCGGCCCAAGACGCGCGCCTTGCTGGCGGCGTACCCCGTCATCGGCGCCAAACGGACTCCGGGCCGCAATGGGGGCACTCGTCGGAGATTCGGTCTCCGGACGCAGGGGCGAACTCGTCCCCCTGATCGAGCGGGAGGGGGATCTTCGAGGCAATCAGGCTCTCGAGCTCGCCGCTGTTGAACCACAGACCGCCACAGGAGGAACACTCGTAGTAGGTCAGGTCCATCCGGGGCTGACACGCCATCTCCGTATGGCAGATTTTGCACTCCATTCTTGCCGTCCGTCGCGCGCGCCTAGAACATCTGCCGGAGCGGCCCGAACTCCGCGCGCCACATCCCAAGCATTTTCCGCCGACCGAAATCCTCGAGAGCGTAACACTTGCGGCACTCGGGCGGCGGATCGCCTCGAACCAAGCGCCGACGAAGCGCCGTCATGTTGGGGTGGTTCCAAAGATCCGCGGGGTCGAGATCGCGGATGTTGCCCACCTTGCCGAAATCGGCCATACAACAGTAGTCCATGTTGCCGAAGACATCAATCACCATCTGGTGCCAAAGATTGGGGCAATAGAAGCGCCGCGAGCCGGGCACGCGCTTCTTGCGATGTTGGTAGGGGTAGCTCGGGGGGAAAAGGTCCCCCTCCGCTTCGTCGCGGGCCAGCCCCTCGAAGTCGCTTGCCAGCGGCACGTAGCGAATCTCGATCCCCGCCGCCCGGGCGGACGGCTCAGCCCGCGCCAGCGCTTCTTGAGCCTGGCGGTTCGTCACCGCTTGGGACCTGTCGACCTCCTCGCTCGCGAACATCACGGTCTGGGCGGTCAGGTGGCAAATGCCCCAACGCCTGGCGAGGGCGAGGACCGGTTCCACTTCATTCAGCGTGTCGCGCATGAGGGTCATATTGATGGTCATGACCGGAAAGGTGGCCTTCGCTTCGCGCTTGACGGCCACAAGACGGTCGACGTTCTCGACGACTTCCTTGAACTTCGCCCCGAGGCGGACCTTTTCGAAGACTTCCGGCGTGCCGGCGTCGATGGAGAGATTCAGAAGCGTCGGGTGAGGACCCACGATCCGGCGCGCGGTCGCTTCGTCCAGGAGGGTGCCGTTCGTGATGAGGGAGACCGCGGCGCCGTAGGAATGGACCAGGTCGACGATCTCGAAGATGTCTTTCTGAATGAACGGCTCGCCCAGTCCGGCGAGGGCCACCGTCATGGCGGACTTGAACCAGGGGGCGAGTCGCTTCAAGTCGCCGACGCCCAGGCAGTTCTGGTTGACTTTCACTCCCGGCGTCTCGCGCAGACAGTGGGGGCAACGGATGTTGCAGTAGTCGTTGACGGCGATGTGAATCCGCAACGGCCGCGCTCCCACGCGCGCCCGCGGGACCAAACGGTCGGGGCCGGACTGGATGACGTGGCAGATTCTGGAGCGATGGTTGTACCACATGGGCGCCCGAATCGCGGCTTAGCCGGGCGGCGGACGCCTCGCCCCGAGGCGCGGCCGCCTCTGCGCTACTCGATCGAATCGAGGAGGACGCCGTCGGCGAACGTGTAAGCGCCCAATTCCGTCCCGGTCATGTTGCGGTAGATCAGAGTCTGGTACCGCGCGCCGACGTTCCCCAGGAAGTTGACGGTGAAACGAGGGTAACCTCGGAAAATCAGGATCTGCTCGTAGTCGGTGACGGGGCCCGTGTAGGCAATCTCCCCGTCGACGTACTGCGTCAGGAGGCTGTCCTCCAGATGAACCCATTCCACGACCGATTCACGGTATTGCGAGAGAAAGGGCCCCCGAATGTAATCGGGCTGGCCAAAGTCGTCCACGACGGCTTTCTGGTCCGCCGACAGTCTCTTGGCGGGGATGGGCGTTATCACTTTGCCAAACGCCCGGGATCGCCAATGGTGGAAGAAATCGACCGAATCGTGCAAGGCGACGCGCTTGAAGGGGACGCGGTTGCCGTCAATGTCGTGAAACGTTCGAGGCAGAGCGTGTCTCGCACACCCCGCCCCTCCGACCAGAACGGCGGCGAAAATCCCCGCAATACTCACGGCCCGGAAAAGCACGGACCCCCGGGTCTGGGATCGCGCGCCTCGGGGCGAGGCGTGCGCGGCGGGGGCCGAGCGCTCGGGGTTGACC
>DATKZW010000242.1:0-5417 GCA_035527775.1 Sumerlaeia bacterium
AGGGTACTCATGCGCAATGAGCCTCGCGAGATTCGAGCAATGGTCGAGTCGATGGTCGAGACGGGAAGGATGTCAGGCGGGTACATGATGTGCGTTGGGAATCACATCCCGTGGAACGTGCCGCCCGAGGCGATCAAGCTCTATCTCGATCTGTCAGCCGAATTGGCGTGGCGGGATTGAGGATGCCGCGCGGGAACCGAAAGCCATGTGGATCACGATCGCCATTCTCTTGCTCGTCGGTCTTTTCCTCTTCATCCTCGAGGCGGTCCTCCCCGGGGGCGTCGTCGGAACCATCGGCGCCGTCCTGATCATAGTCAGCGCCGTTCTCTGCTACAACCAGTACGGCGCGGCAACGGGTTCCCTCTATCTTCTGGGCAGCTTTGCGCTCGCCGTGGCTGTCGGGTTTTCCGCCTTCTTCCTCATCGCCAAGCGCTTGGCTCTCTCTCCCCCTGGGCCCTCTCGTCCGGACGAAGAAGAGGACATAGCCGGCGCGGTCGGCTACGTCGCCAAGCGTCTCACTCCCACGGGCTACGTCGAGATCGACGGCCAGCGGCGCTCCGCCCGCGCGGAGACCTCGATCAAGGCCGTCGAGAAAGGCGAGGAAGTTGTCGTCGTCGGTCGAGACGGCGTCTATCTGGTCGTCGCGCCGACGCGGGAGGACTAGAGCCGTTCTCGAAACCTATCCCCGAATGGTGGGGCGTGGCGGGGCGTTGCCCCACCACCGATCAGCGTGGGAGGCGGCCTCCGGCCGGCGATTGGGGGCGTGGGCAACGTGGGAGGCGGCCTCCGGCCGGCGATTCCCGGGGCATGAGGACTCTGCAGTCTCAGGTCGAGTCGTTTGACCCAAATGCATGAAGCTACCGACAAGCCGCATTCCGCCAATCTCCGACGCCATCGTTGGATGAGGGACCCAAGCTGCTTCTTTGTCACCAAGTCCCTGCAACCCCGGAGAAAGGCTATCTCGTCCGACACCGCTCGGATCATCTCCGCTGCGTGGACTTTCTACGCCGAGAAGGGCAACGTGTACTTGGCCGCGTTTGTGGTGATGCTGGATCACTGGCACGTTCTGTTTGCTCCGGCTTTGGACACCACGCTCGCGGCCCAAATGCAACGGGCGGGGCGTTGGATCGGTCGGCAAACGAAGGAAGCGGTGGGACGACGAGGCTGCCGCTGGCAAGACGGATACCACGACACCCGCATTCGCTCCTCGAAACAGTTCCTGTTTGTTCGCAACTACATCGAGACAAACCCAATCAAAGCCGGTCTGGTCGAAAGCCCTGAAGACTGGCCATGGTCTTCAGCCAGTCCGAACTACCGGGAGCGCCTGACTGATCCTTGGCCATGGACCTTCGAGCAGGACAGGGCGTAAAGGAGGCAGCGGGCTCTTCACCGAACGCTCTGCGAGCGAGAACGCCTGCGGGAATCCGGAGAAGAGGCGGGTTCTTAACGTGGACAACGTGGGAGGCGGTTTCCGGCCGGCGATCGGGGGCGTGGGTAACGTGGGAGGCGGCCTCCGGCCGGCGATTGCGGGACAGAACCGATGCCGACGGCAGGGACCTCGTCGGGACAACCTCGGCAGGGGCTCTGCTTGGGGAAGTCGCCCGTCGGAGACGGCCTCCCACATTCTCCCAAGTCTGGGGGCTTCTGCTGTTGGGGAGTTCGCCCGTCGGAGACGGCCTCCCACATTCTCGCAAGTCTGGGGGCTTCTCCAGCGTGGGAGGCGGCCTCCGGCCGGCGATTCGCCTCAGACTCGGTCTCGGCAAAACCGCGGCGCGTTCTCAGACCCGGCAGTAGAGCGTCTTGATCTCGAAAGCCCGGAGATTGAGACGAACCGCGTTGCCCCGGAGCGTCAGCGGCCGGGGACTCTCCTCGAGCATGTTTGTCTCACTGACTTCCTCGACCGGAACGCGGAACGTCATGCGAACGGCTGTCGTCGTCTTCTCCGCCTCGTAAAAGCGAACGACGAAAGCCTTCCCCTTTTCCGCCCACTTGATGCTCTCAATGACAACGTTCGGAGCATCGATCGACACGAGCCCCTCTAAACCTTCGGCGCCCGCCCCCGCGCGCGCCGCGCGGGGCGGGACGTTCAGCTCGTAGCCTGGGCGAACGACCGATTCGACCGAAAAGGGCGCATTGTGGGGAAGCAGGGCGTAAGTGAACGCGTGTCTTCCCTTGTCCCCCCGCCAGTCGGGATGGGTGCCCGACTTCAGAAGGCTCAGGCGCATTTCGCTCCCGAGAACTCCGATCCCGTACTTGCAGTCGTTCAGCAGCGCGACGCCGAAGCGCGCCTCGGAAAGGTCGCTCCACTTGTGGGCGCAGACCTCGAAACGCGCCCGATCCTGAGGGAGATTCTCATGAGTCGGCCGGACGACGTGGCCGTACTGGATCTCGTGCCGGGCGGAGTCGGCCAAGACGTCGAACTCGAAGCCCGCCTTAAGGAACTTGTGCTTCTCGTTCCAGTCGACGACCGTCTCGAAGTCGACGCGCGGGGTCGAGGCGTGAAACACCACGTCCTGGGTCAGAGTCGATCCCGCCCCCACCTTGTGGACGCTCCGGATGCGCAGTTGCACGGGGCCGTTGGCGACGACCTCGCGCGAGACGAGACGGTCCTCGACGCGCATCTTCAAGCGGTGATCGCGATCCAGGTCCCAGTTGTCCCACGCTTGCGGCACGTCCTCGCCAATGAGGAGCGAATTCAGCGCGCCGCCCTCTTTCACGATTTCGCGCCCCGATGACCGGTCGATGAAAGACACGATCCGGCCAATCTTGTCGAAGCGCACTTTGGCGTGAGGCGTTGCGACGCTGCGAGCGGTTACGCGGAACGGCGACGGCGCGCGCCGCGGCGCCCCCTTCTCGAGCTCCAGAACGGCGGCGCCAAGGCCGGGGATCGTGAAGCCGTCCACGGCGAGTCTGCGCTTGCCGTAAACGTCTTGGACCCACTGGGAGCGAATGCCGGGATCGGCGGGCCGCGCGCGCGGCGGCGCGTTGTCCAGAACGATCTCGCCTTGGCGCTCCCAGCTCAGGCTGTTGAAAACAAGGAGGTCATCGCGTTGTCCTGACGCCCGGCCCGCGAGGAGCTGCATGGCCGAGGAGCAGAGGTTGTCCGTCTCTCCCAGGACGCGCTCGAAGGTGGCGATGGCCTCGTCGTTCACCTCGGAGATGGACGAGCCGGGCAGAATGTCGTGAAACTGATTGGTGAGGAGCGCCTTCCAGATCTCAAGCAATTGAGCGGCGGGGTATTTCGCCTTGGCGCGCAGCGCGGCGAGCGTCCAGAGCCACTCGGCGTCGCGTAGCGCGAGCTCCGTCTTGCGGTTGCCTCGCTTGATCTTCGCGATCGAGGTCAGGGCGCCGCGATGGTACTCGAGATACAGCTCGCCGACCCACCGGGGAAGCCGATCTTTGAGATCGTCGCGGACGCCTTCCATGAACTCGCCGACGGTCGTATGTACGGTGCGGGGGCATCCCTCGAGGTCGCGGATGCGCTTGTCCATTTCGAGCATCTCGGAGGTGGGTCCGCCGCCGCCGTCTCCCCAGCCGAAGAGGAGCATCCGGCGATCCTCGACGTCCTTGTGCTGGACGTTCTTCCACCAGTGGATCACGTCGGTCGGCGCGGGGCGGCTGCAGTAACTGGTGATGAAATGCGTGATGACTTCCGCGCCGTCGATGCCTTGCCAGACAAAGGTGTCGTAAGGGAAGCGGGTCGTGTCGTTCCAACCGATCTTCTGCGTGCAGAAGAATTCGACGCCGCAGCCGCGCATGATCTGGGGCAGGGCGGCCGAGTAGCCGAAAACGTCCGGCAGCCAGAGCGTGTTCGGCCGGAAATCGAACATCTCGCGCGTGGCCGTCATGCCCACGAGCAGTTGGCGGATGAACGACTCGCCCGACGTGATGTTGGCGTCCGGCTCGACCCACATGCAGCCGTTGGGCTCCCATCGTCCGGCGGCCGCCATCTTTTGCATGCGCTTGAACACCCCGGGGTACAGACGCCGCATCGCGTCGGCGTGGCACGGGGGACTCATCATGAAATGGAACTCGGGATAGGACTCCATAAGGGTGAGGGTGGAGGAGAAGGTCCGGGCCGCTTTCCGCCACGTCTCGGCGAGGGGCCAAAGCCACGCGGTGTCGAGGTGGGAGTTGGCCGATATGCCGAACCAGGGAGTCGTGGGTCCGTTTTTCGCCTCGAGAAGCGGGCGCATGATCTTGCGCGCCGCGGGCAGCTTCGGCCGCCAACTCGCCTCGCCGGTTTCCTCCGGGATGGCGTCGATCGCGGCGTACACGCCGGCCAGTCCGCGCAGGATGGCGTTGCGCCTGAGGCTATGTTCATCGAGTTGCTTGACGAGCTCGGTCAGCGTCAGAATGTCGAACACGAAGTCTACGACGTCGCGCCGTTCGAGGAGCAGTTCGGCCCCTTCAAAGACGACCGACGCCATTTGGGCCGACCAGGCTCGCCCGTGCGGGCTGCTGCCGGCGCAGAAATGGCCGGCATACGCCTCGAGGGCGAGACGGTAAGTGCGCCCCGCCCCGCCCTTGCGCGTCATCAGGCGCACCGGGTGGCGTCCCTCGAAGAACCCGACGTGCTCGCCGTCGACCAGGAATAGGGTTTCCCCGGCGCCGGTCTTCGCGCGGACGAACACGGGTTTGCCGTCGCAGCGCCGGGGCAGTTTCACCTTGCCGCGGAACCAGGCCGTGAGCCAATTGTCCCCCCACTGCGTCCCAGTCTTCGCGGGTCGCCATTGAGCGCCTTGCGCTCGGGTCGGTTCCTGACGGAAATGCTCGCGCGTCGTCCACATCTCCATGGGGATATCGTGAATCTTTTCGTAAAGGAGATCCTGGTAGCGCTTCACACTCTCTTCGAGCTTGGGAAGAATCTTGGGGTCTGTGATCATATTCGTTCCATCCTTTTCTCTCGTCGCGGGGGCCGTGAAGAAGGCGGCGCCTCTTCCGGCAAAATTGCCTGGAATTCTATAGTCCGTCGGGACAGAGATGAAAGGATATTCTTCGATCTTTTTCGCGCGCGGGCGAGGATCGACCGCCGGGGGCGCCGGATCTCGGCGACTCTTAGGGCTCAGGACCGGACCGGTCGATCTCGCCTCCCGGACCGTAGCGCGGGATGGCGCCATTGGGAAACGCGCCGTTGGTCGGATCTCTTCTTGACACTCGTTGCCGAGTGTCTCACGATCCGTGTGCCATGACTGCGGGAGAGGTCGAGAACGGCGCCATTCGCCCCCTCGTCGTCGCAGACCAACCTCCTTCCGAGCGATCGGACGAGCAAGAGAAACGGGAAAAGGAAACCACGCATGAACACGATTCTGATTGTCTGCGACACGTGGCGGCGAGACCACGCGGGGCGCTACGGCAACGACTGGATACGCACCGACAACATCGACCGGTTCGCCGAGAAATCGGCCGTTTTCGAG
>DATKZW010000243.1:0-4320 GCA_035527775.1 Sumerlaeia bacterium
AACGGTTTCTTCCTTCTGGCGCCTTTGGCGGCCGAACCGGACGCCGAGACGGTTCTGTACTACCTTCCCCTTTCTTACCGCGTAGGCAAGGCCGTTACCCTTGCGACGGTCCTCTCGTTCCTCGTCCTGGCTCTCTACATGCGAATCGGACGATCTTCCCCAACCAAGTCGTTCAGCGCCTGTGGGATCAGAACGATCTGATGACGAGGAGTCGCGGCCCTGTTCCCTATCTCAGCCTTCCTCCCCCAGTTAACCGAAGATTGGCTTCATCCTTCCCCCGCCTCTCCCCCCAGCTCCACGCACCGCTTCCGGTAATGCAGGTAATTCCCATAGGGCACTTCCTCGGGCACGCCGTGGTCGGCGGTGGGGATGTAGCCGCCGCGCTCGCGCATGGCGGGGAGGATGCGGTCGACCATGCGGTCGATGTCCCGCTTGGTGCGGGCGAGGACGCGCTTGTCGATGCCGCCGAAAAGGGCGATCTCGGGCCACTGCGCGCCGATCTCGACGACGTCGCAGCCCGCCGCGACCTCGAAGGGCGACATGACGTCCATGCCGATCT
Organism: Sumerlaeia bacterium; assembly: GCA_035527775.1. Classification (GTDB taxonomy): domain Bacteria; phylum Sumerlaeota; class Sumerlaeia; order UBA8349; family UBA8349; genus DATKZW01. The sequence goes on from DATKZW010000243.1 coordinate 560, forward strand.
CGCGATAGACGGGGATGGCGGGCCGCGCGTCGCCGTCTGTTTCGATCTCAACGTAGACATGGCGGGTTTTGTCGATCTGACGCGACTTCACGTTGGCGATGAGTTGCTGATAGTAGGGAATGAGGAATTCGCGCATTATGTCGGGCGAGATCAGGATGCCGTGGTTGTAACAAATGTCCTCGGCGAAGTAGATCTCGTCGATCGTCACATGCTCCTGATGCCGGGCGCTGACGGCGTCGGCCAGCTTGAACCACGTCTCCATGCAGTCGCGCACGAGGTCGGGCTGCTCGTAGAAGAGATACATCACCTTCTCAGGCCCAGCGAGACTGCGCAGGTACATGTAGCCGCCGATCAGGTTCTGCGTGATGATCTTGCCCGTTGCGGCTTCGGCGCGGGCCGTCGCCATGCGTTCCCCCAAGTCCGCGTAGCGCGAGGGAGTCGTCGGATCCATGCGCCACTTGCACAGTTCCTCCCACGTCTTCCAGTCCTTGACGGGATCGTCTTCATAGGTGGGCATGAAACCGTTGCGCCGCCCCTTGAAGCACAGGACCTTGCGGCCGGCGTGGTCCTGGACGAGTTCGTACTCGCCGCGCTCTTCGAGGACCTTGACCTCGAAGGCCGGATGAAAGGGGGCCTCGCACCAGCCGATCTGGCCGAGGACATAACCGCCGGGCGGGTCGTAGTGAAAGAGCTCGGCGTGCGGCGCGTCTTGCGGCATGCCTTGTTCTTTCCAGCGTTCGAGGCAGAAGAAACCAAACTCCCGGTGGTAGAACGGCGCGCCGCGTTTGCGAGCGTAGGTATCGCGCAGTTTCCGCGCGCCCGGGCACATCTTTTCCCGTGGGACCATGGCGTGGACGCCGTCGGTGTGTCCTGTCGTCGAGCCTTCTGTCGTCATTTCCCTCTTCCCTCCCGTTGGGGAGTCGCAGGATCTCTCACCTCGGAGAGTCCCGCCCCGTTCGATGAACTGCCAAGAAGAGCCCTGGGCCCGCGGACCTTCATCGGCGCCCTGACTCCCTGTGCGGCGCAGCCGCCCCTGGCTGCGATCGCCTTCCATTGTCGTGCACCCGCCCCGGCTGCGATCACCCTCCATTGTGGCACAGCCGCTCTCGGCTGCGATCGCCTTCCATTGTGGCGCAGCCGCCCCTGGCTGCGATCGCCTTCCGTTGTCGCGCACCCGCCCCCGGCTGCGATCACCCTCCATTGTGGCACAGCCGCTCTCGGCTGTGGTCGCCTCTTACTGCGGCCGCCCCCATGCGGCGGGGCAAGCATATCACAGCCGAGGGCGGCTGTGCCACGATGGCCGGGAAATCCTCTTACGCCGCGCACCACTGCGCGGCGGGGCGTTGTCCCACCCTACGTCTTGGTCGGCGGCCGACCGCGATCATCCTGGCGGGCGGCCTGCGGCGCAAGATCGATGCCGCACCTGTCCCGAAGCAACTCGGCCGCTCTGCGCACTTCGTCGCGGGTTCTCTCCGGCGACCAAGAATGCACGTCGGCCATGATGCTCGCAAGTTCCTCGGCGAGATCGTGAGTCAGCTCGCCGAGAAGCGCCATTGCCGTTCGCCGGAGAACGAGATCGTCGAGATGCAGCGCTCTCTCGCAACGAACGACCCACTCGATCTCTCGGGCGCTGTATCCCGCGTGATGGCGCAACGCCGAATCAGGCCCGTCGGCGCAGAACGCGGCCATCTCCTCGGCCCGACTGCCGTAACGTTCGAGGAGCGTCGATAGCCGCGCTTCGGCCAGGCCTGTTTCCTGGCGGAGGCGCGCGAGCCATTCGCCCCTCGCTTCGTCGGTTCGGGGGAAGTCCTTTCCGCCGCCGATGGCGAGCCCTTCGGAACTCGCGCGCCGCTCCCGCCCGAGACGCTCGAGGACTCGGTCGGCCACCTGCTCGGCGAAGGCGCGGAAGGTCGTCCACTTGCCGCCGATCAGGGAGTAGACGGGAAAGGGGACCTCGTCCGTCGGCTCGGTGACGCGGCACTCGTGGTCGCGGCTGACCTGGCCTGGCTGCGCCGCGTCGCTCCTCGGCAACGGCCGGACTCCGGAGAAACGGCTGACGATCTGCGAGCGCTCGACGGCAACGCCCGGAAAGATCCGGTGGACCGATTCGAGTATGTAATCGACCTCTTCTTCCTCGCAACGGGCCTGGTCCGGGTCGTCGATTGGGATGTCGGTCGACCCCGCGAGGACCTTGCCGAGCCAGGGAAAGACGATGGCCACCCGTCCGTCGGGGTTCTCGTAGTAGACCATCTCGCCCTGCGTGGATTCGAGGAGATCTTCGTTGTCGATGACGAGGTGCGCCCCCTTGGTTCCGCCGATGAAGGCCGTTTCGCGCCCCAGCGCGCGGTTGGCGATGTCGACCCAGGCCCCCGCCGCGTTGACGACGATCCGGGGCCGGACCTGAAAAACGCGGCCCGTCGCCTCATCCCGCAGCGAGACCGAATCGCCCTCGACCCCGGCGAGAGAGACGTAGTTGACGGCTCTCGCCTCGGGGCACAGCGCTTCGCCGTCCATGAGCAACTCCAGGCAGAGCCGCTCGGGGTAGGTGATCCACGCATCGTAGTAAACGGCGGCGCCGATGACGTTCGGGTTCAGATGCGGCCGGCGGGCGAGGAGTTCGGCGCGCGAGAGGAATCGGTGGCGCGGGGTCAGGCGGTCCTTCCGCGTGAAGAAGTCGTAGAACGTCAGGCCGACCTTCACCATCAGCGCCCCGCGGTTGGGAGGGCGTTCTCCGCCAAGACCGAGGAATCGCCTCACGCAGCTCAGGACGCCCGAGAACCGCGAGAAGATGGGAATCGTGGTTCTCAGAGGAGCGACGCCGTGGGGCGCGTTGCGCAACAGGAGATTGCGCTCGCGCAACGATTCGCGGACGAGCTTGAACTCGCCGAACTCGAGATAGCGCAGACCGCCGTGGATCATGCGCGAGGAGGCGGCGCTCGCCCCGGCGCAGAAGTCCGACTTGTCGATGAGAAGGGCGTCGACGCCCTGCAGGGCGATCTCGCGAAACAAGCCCGCGCCGTTGACGCCGCCCCCGACGATGAGAACCGACGTCTCCGGGCGCGCGCGGACACGGTCCAAAACTTGCTGTCTTCCGGCCGAGAAACTCGTCGTTCTTGTCTCCTTCGAGGCTGCCCGCAACCCGCCGAAGCCGTCCCGGCGAACCGAATCGCAACGCGGGCGTCTTTCCCGCAGGGGCCGGGGCATCTTGCCCGCGCCCGATCTTCGAGCAAGTCATGGCGCCCTGGCAACCGCTTTGCTTGTCAGGGCGCGGGCAGTCCGGTGCGGGCGGGACGCCCGCGCTGCCATTCAGCGTCTCGAGCGATGTCCCATAAGAAGCCGGAGCGCATCGAAGTAAGCGCGCAATTGCTTCTTCCTCAAGCCCTTGCTCCACGGGGCGCGCAGCCAGTCGATCTCGTAGGGGAGGAAGTCGAAGAGCCACTCGCGAAGACGGTAGTTCTTGAGACAGAAGAGCACGCGGTTGCGATAGTCGAGGCGCTGGAAAAGGGGGCTCTGGTTCTCGAGCACCGCGGACTCGTGATGGACGAGAACGGCGCGCGGAGCGTAAACGACCCGGTATCCCATGAGCCGCGCGCGATAGCATAGATCGACCTCTTCGCAGTAAGCGGGAAAATAGCCCTCGTCCAACCCCCCGCCGCAGAGATCCAAGAACTCGCGCCGCACGGCCAAGCCGGCGCCGGTCACGTAATCGACGTCGCGCTCTTCCTCGTACTGGCCCTCGTCTTTCTCTTGGTAGCCGATGT
>DATKZW010000244.1:0-2199 GCA_035527775.1 Sumerlaeia bacterium
CGTTCGGCCAAACCGGTCAGCAGGTCGGCGTCGAGCCGCTCGTTAATCGCGCCGAAGAAGCCAACGATCGGGCGGGGCAGCGAGGCGACGTCTGCGGGCGGCCGAATGTCTCCGCTGTCTTCGGGCGGGGCGAAATGCTCGGCGTCCACCCCGCAAGGCGCGTAGTGGACCTTGCCGATTCGGGCGCCGTACTGCTCGGTCTTGAGCCGGGCCACGGACTTTGTCCCGGCGGTGACGACATCCGATTCTTCCAGGACGACTCGCTCGAGCCTGGCGGCGTCGGGCGGGGCCCACGGCACGCGGACCAGTTCGTCCATGACGTCGAAGGCGCGCACCCGGGCGGGCAGCCAGGTGAAGGGCTCGGCGTAGAAGGGCGTATTCGCGAAGAGAACGTCCGGAATGCGCCCCCGCCGCCGCATCTCGCGTTGGAGGCAATCGAAGATCACGAGACCGTTGAGCCGGCGGACCCATGGAAGGCGCCCCTCCCCGGGCAGGACCAGCGGACGCAGAACCGCCAGTCTCTCGGACACCCGCGAACGCTCCCGGAAAAGGAGCCTCGCAGCCTGAACCGGGGCGTTGTGCGCGCGGACGGGGCAGCAGTAAGCGACGTCCCAGCCCCGTTGCGCCATGTGCGAGGCCAGGTGCTGAGGCCGCTGCCACGCCCCGTCCCATTCGATGAAGGAGAGCATCATCAGCCAGCGGCGCGACTCGTCAGAAGGACTCTGCCGCGGATAGGGCTCCGCGAGGAGCGCTCGAACGGCGAGCATGGGCAAGGTCCAGAAGCAGACTCGCAGGAAGACGAGGGCGTGAATGCCGGCGGCGAGCAGAAGATTTGGTTGCATTGGGCGGCCACACAAGGATCGCGCAGGCTTCCAGAATCCAGGTTAGGACACATCTAAGCCGAATCTGCTCCCCGCGGCAACGAAAAACGGGGGACCGCCAAGAGGAGCCGGCGCGAAAAAGGCGCAAGGCTGCGTCCTGCTCCGAAGGCAAGCCTGGGCGGCCGCGGCCGGGGTCCGCCGACGCCTCAGCCTTGCCAAACCAGAATGTCCCCCGGCGATTTCGTGCCGTTCGTGGGATCGTACTCGTAGAGAACGTAGCGGTTCGTCCCAATGGGATCGACGGCGTAGTCGGCGTACCAGGAAGGGGCGCCCGTCGTGGGGTCCGGTCCCACGATGAAGTCCGGTCCCCAGGAGAAGAGAAGAAACTGAGGGCTGGACACGGGATCGCGGCCTCCCTCTTCGCGGCAGAGATTGATGTTGACGTACGCATACGTCATGATGTCCGCCCAGTAGACTTGGTGCGTGTCGAGGGTCGCGCGCCGAAACGGGTCGGGCATCCCCACGGAGGTGATGTAGGCCACGGGCGTCGTCAGATCGACGCCGTCGCCGATTCCGCCGCGATTCTGCTGGTCCGGCCGGTTGCGGAGCATGGGATATTTTCCGAAGTCGGCGGCGTAGGCCTCGAGGGCCGTTTTCAGGGCCCGCATGTCGGCTCGGGCGCGAGAGACCTTCGAGCGCACCTGGGCCTCGAGGAAATTCGGCACGGCAATCGCCGCCAGGATGGCAATGATGGCCACCACGATGAGCAACTCAATGAGCGTGAACGCCCGCCTCCTACTGTCCGTCATCTTCTTGTCTCCCTTCTCGGGCTAGCGTGAGCCAGGATGGTTGCACTGGGGTCGTCTTCTGCTTCCACCCTAGACGACCCGCGCCAAATGGCAAGCGTTTCCTTTGGACGCTTCCTGGGGAGCGCGTCTCGAAGAGGAGTGTCCGGGAGATTTGGGGCAACGTGCCGCCGCTCGGTTGCTGGCGGTCGATCACGCCGCCGGAGATCAAGGGAGGGATCGCGTTTGGGCGGAAGCCTTCATCCTGAAACATAGGAGATCCTGTCGCTCCTCAGTCAGTTCCCACGGCGAGAGGCGGTCTCCCGCGTTCGCTCCTCTTCCTTCTCGCGCTCGTGAATGAGTTTCCAGACGCCGCGCCGAAAGACCCACCAGAGACAGAGCGTTCGCGCCGCCCAGTCGAAAGCGGTGGCGAGCCACACGCCAACGAGCCCCCAGCCGAAGACGATGGCGAAGAGATACGTGGCGCCGAGGCGGAAGAAGAAGATGCCGGCCAGGGAGGCGTAGAGAGGCGAACGCGTGTCGCCGGCGCCGCGCAGAGAGCCGGCGAGCAGCATGCAGAAGGCCAGGAACGG
>DATKZW010000245.1:0-3459 GCA_035527775.1 Sumerlaeia bacterium
GACATGCGAAACCACCCTACCCCGCCGGCGTCAACCGGTTTCGGGCGTAAGCGTCCTTCAGAGACGCATCCATCACGCACTCGTATCCCTCGAGGCGGGCGATCGGGGCCTCCGAAGAGGGATCGAGGATGTCCACCTCCCACTCGGCCTTGTGTTCGGCGCTCGAGCGGATTCGGGCGACAACGCGAACGTTCGGCTCCGGGAATCGGGCGCGAAACTGCCGGTAGCGGCGCACGAAAACCGGGAGCGAGCGCTTGCCGTATTCTTCGCAGCACCAAAGGATGGGGACCTGGAAACTGCCGTCGAGAACCAGAGGGTCGGCCAGCCAGTTGCTCCGCAGGGGCTCGCGGAACCACGCCGAGGGCCGGGGGGCCGTCTTGACCGTCGCCGCGATGCCTTCCGAGCCGTACCCTTCCACGCTCTCAATGCATTGGAGATCGGGACCATGGAACAGACGGCCGGGACCGTAAGGATCTTTCGCCGAGGGCCAGGAGCCGAGACTCAATCGAGGAAGGGCAGGCGCGCTCTCTTCGAAAACGTTGCCAAGGCGGATCTCCGCCGAAGCGTGCAAGGAGTCGCGTCCGTTCGGACCGGCGCTCGTCATCTGGACGGCCACGGCAAATCCGTCATCGCGTTTCTCCGCTCTGCCCGCGAGCACGCGAAGCGTCACCGAGTCTTCGGGGCCGAGGATGACGCCCTTGAGGACGCGGAAATCGTCGAATCCGAGGAACTTGAACCCGGGATTCGCGTGGAGGGCGCCGTGGGCGAGCCACTCGATCATGATGGCGGCGGGAAGGACCGCCTTGCCGTCCAGCACGTGCGATCTCAAGAAGGGGCAGGAATCGACGCGGATCTCGTATTCGAAGGCGAGAGGCAGAGACAATGTCGGCGGCATCCCCTCCCGGGAAGCGTCTTCAGCCCCGCCCGGGGAGAACGAGGGCTCACGGACCCGGTCCGCGCCTTCCTCGGAAGCGGCAGGCGGCGCGTCCCCCATTCCGGCGCCGCTCGCGAAGACCACGACCTCAACCGGCAGACCGTCATACCGTCCCGCCTTGTCCCGGTCCTCCGCTGCCGTGGCGCAGATTTCCCGGATGAAATGCTCGGCCCCTTGCCGGAGACCGATCAGGCCGATGCCTTCCTCCTCAAACATCTTTCCGAGCGCGGGCGCCACCATCCCCCCCGCCCAAGGACCCCAGTTGAGCGAAAGGACCCGGCAATCGGGACGCAGCCGGGCCTCTTGTTGGGCGATTTTGTTCAGGACCTCATTCGCCATGGCATAGTCGATCTGACCGGCGCGTCCGAACCGCGCCGTCGAGGACGAGAAGAGCGCCAGGAGTTTCAGGTCTTCGTTTCTGAGCGCCTCCAGCATGGCGCGCAAACCGGCGACCTTGGTGTCGAAGACCATCTCGAACTGGTCGCGCGTCTTGTCCTCGATCCGCCGATCGGCCAGGACCCCGGCGCCGTGGATCAGACCGCGAATCGGACCCAGCGTCGTTCTGAGTTCGTCGACCGCCGCTGCAACCGCTTGGGCGTCGCGGACATCCACGGAACGATAGACCGCCATTCCGCGTTGGTTCGCGGCCTCGATGCGCTCGACATTGCGGAGGATTTCGCGATTGGCCGCCACGCGCGCGTATTGCTCGCCGATCTCTCTGGGCGAAGCCCGGCCCCCCGCTTGTTCAAGCAGCGCCCTCTTGATCTCGGCCTCCTCCGCGAGGGGGACAAGCCAATCCGGTTCGGGCTTGGGTTCCTTGCTGCGCCCCAACAACGCGAGGCGAGGCCCGAGCGTTCTCGCGAGAGCCACGCACACTTCCGCCGTGATCCCGCGAGCGCCGCCCGTCACGAGGACGACGTCGCCCGCCTCAAGAGGAGGCGGTCCCAACTCGTCGGCCAGAGGGGCGAGAACCAGTTGCGTCGTGAGGCGTCGGTGTCTCGATAGGCCAACCTCCGCGGGACCGGTCAGCAGCATCTCGTCGACGACGGCGGCCGCCGCGTCATCGGAACTCTCGAAATCGCCGGCGAGATCCAGCGCCTTGCAGAGGACTTCGGGCCATTCGTGTCGCGCGGTCTTGGCCAGTCCCGCCAGCCCTCCCGAGCGCGCGTCGGCCTCGCCGCTCAGCCCCTCCAGGCCGAAAGCGCCGTCGAGTCGCGAGATCGTCGCGAAAACCGCCCCGCCGCGGCGGCCCGCGTTTCGCAGGCCGGGGCCGGCGAATTGCGTCATCTCGAAGGCTTCCTTCAGGAAGGAATCCGAAGTCCCCCGGGCGGGGGAGAGAATCAGAAGCCCGCCAAGGAACGCCGGTCTCGCAGTTTTCTTCAGGTCGCGAGTCGCGATCAGTTTCGGCTGCAACTTCTTCGCGCACAGCAACTCGCGCAGGCTCCACGCCAAGTCCGAGCCGTCGGTCATGACCCAAATGACCGATCCCTCCGGGAGAGAAATGGCGTCTCGGGGAGGGTCCGCGCTCAGCGGCGCGACCACCGGGACGCTTCTTTCGAGCGGCCGGGCGGCATCCGCGGCCCCCGGTGTCGCTTCACTCGCCGCCGCGCGCGGAGGGGGTCCGTGAGTCGGAGTCGGCTCGCCCTTTTCGTCTCCCGGCGTTTCAGTCCCGGGGCCGGAAGGCGCGTCCTCGACGGTCCTTGTCGAAAGGAACTCCACGATCTGGCCGAGCGTCTGCAGCGTTCCGAGATGCTCGGGCTTGATGACGGGGACCTCGGGCATCTTCTCTTGAAGAGCCGACAGGATCTCGACGCGCTTGATCGAATCGATGCCGAGATCGGCCTCCAACCCCATTTCCATCTCCAGAATCTCAGCGGGATAGCCCGTTTTCTCAGCGACAACGGCAAAGAGCGTCTCCACAACGCCGGCCCGGGAAAGGCCCGCCGACAAAGAGGCGGCCATTAACGCCGGAGCCGCCGCCGCGGCCGCGTCCAGGCTTTCCCCTTCGGACGACGCCGGGGAACCCGGGAAAGCCGGCTGAGCGGCGGAATCCGCATCCAAGGGCTCTCCTCGAAGAAACTCGACGAGGTGACGCAACGTCTGCAGCGTGCCGAGATGCTCAGGTTTGATGACCGGCGCTTCGGGCAACTTCTCCTGCAGCGCCGAGAGAATCTCGACCCGCTTGATCGAATCGATCCCGAGATCGGAATCGAGGGTCATGTCCAGTTCGAGCATCTCGGCGGGATAGCCCGTTTTCTCGGCGATGACGTCGAGCAGAACTCTCGCCGTCTCGGCCCCGCCCTTTTCAGTTCCTTGAGCAACGGAGCCTGCCGAGACGGAAGGCGGGAGAGGAGGCCCCGAAGAAGGCCCGAAGGGTCGGTCGGACTGTGGGGCGTCGGACTCCGTCGGGCTTCGCGGCGGAACCGGCAACTCCAGCGAGGCTTGCACGAGACGCTGTTGTTGGACGATTAGCGCCTGCAGGGACTGCTGAGCCATTTCCTGGCCTTCGAGGTATTGCTGGTGGA
>DATKZW010000246.1:0-2059 GCA_035527775.1 Sumerlaeia bacterium
CAGACCCTCGAGGTCCCCGCGGAATTGGGCAAGAGACACCTCTATCTCCATTTCGACGCCGTGGACGAGGAAGCCTGGGTCTACATCAACGGCAGACCGGCCTTTGAGCACACCTGCGCCAGTACGGGCCTCGGCACAGCCCAGATCTGGAGCATGCCCTTCGCCTTCGACGCGCGAGCGCATCTCAAGCCGGGAGCGGACAACGCCATCGCCGTGCGCGTGAGCAACGTGTACGGCGCCGGCGGCATCTACGCTCCCGTGCAACTCGTCGCCAGCGACAGTGAGCTGGACAAGGACCAGATCTGGGAGATCTTGAAGAAGCCTTCCACGCCAAAATGAAACAGTCGGTTCGACTCACCATCGACGGGCGGGAGATCCAGGTCTCGGCTGGGATGACGGTCCTCGAGGCCGCGCGCGCGGCGCGCATCGAGCTGCCAACGCTGTGCCACCAGGAGGGTCTCCCGCCTCGCACGTCGTGTTTCCTCTGCGCCGTCCGCGTCGACGGACACGAAAACCTGCAACCCGCTTGCGCCGCCCTCGTTAGAGAGGGGATGGCCGTGACAACGGATTCGGCGGAGATCGCGAAAGCGCGCCGCACGGCGCTGGAACTGCTCTACTCCGATCACGCGGGCATGTGCGTCGCGCCCTGCGTCACGGCTTGTCCCGCGCGCCTGGATGCGCCCCGGTTCATTCGGGAAATCCGGCGGGGCGATCTTCGCGCCGCGATCGCCGTCGTCAAGGAACGCCTGCCTCTCCCCGCCGTCCTGGGCCGCGTGTGCGCGGCCCATTGCGAGGCGCCCTGCGAGCGCCGGCGCGTCGACGAATCGATCTCGATTCGGCTCCTGCATCGCTACGCGGCCGACGCCGATCTCGCGTCGCCGAGCCCCTATCTCCCCGGGAAGAGGCCCGCCACCGGGAAGCGCGTCGCCATTGTCGGCGCCGGCCCCGCGGGTCTCTCGGCGGCGTGGTTTCTGCTTCAGGAAGGTCACGCCTGCGATCTCTTCGATTCGGCGCCGCAGCCGGGCGGTTGCTTGCGACGTCTGCCGCGCGACGTTCTCGACGAAGGCGCCCTCGGTTCGGAGATCGGCGTCATCCTCCAACTCGGCGCCCGGTTTCACGGCGGGTGGACTTTGAGATCAGAAGATTCGTTCGACGAGTTGCGACGCCGTCACGACGCGGTCCTGCTCGCTTTTGGCGCATCGTCCGGGGCTTCAGACAACGAGCGCAGAGTCGGAACGGATCTCCTCGAGAGGCTGGGATTCGAGGTGACGCAGAAGGGAGTGTCCGTCGATGGGGAGACTGGGGCAACCAACCGCGAGGGCGTGTTTGCGGCGGGTGAAGTCGTCACGGGTCCGAGCAGCGTCGTCCGCGCCGTTGCCGCGGGGCGGGAGGTCGCCGTTTCCATCGCGCAATACCTGAGAGGCGAGACGGTGAAAGGCCCGGAGAAGCTCTTGTACTTCCGGCGGGGAAGGCCTTTGGACGAGGAAGCGGAGATCCTCTATGGAAACGTGACGAGAGCCGCGCGCGCGGCGGCGACCGCGGCCGGACTCGCCCCGGAAGGGGCCCGCCATGAGGCCGATCGCTGCCTCCAGTGCAGCTGCGCCAAAGAGAACGACTGCAAGCTCCGCCGCTACGGGGCCGAGTATGGAGCGCGTCCCCATCGCTTCGGCGGCGAGCGCCGCGCGCTCGATCCTGACGCGTCGCACCCCGAGATCGTCTACGAACCCGGCAAGTGCATCCTGTGCGGCCTCTGCCTGAAGATCGCCGAAGAGGCGGGTGAGAGGCTCGGCCTGAGCTTCGCCGGTCGGGGCTTCGCGACGCGCGTCGTTGTGCCTCTCGGGGGCAACCTGTCCAAGGGGCTGGAGAAGGCGGCGCGGCAATGCGTTGAGACCTGTCCGACCGCGGCCTTGTCGCACAAATGAGGTTCTCCGCGTGGTTGGGCTCACATGGACTCGGGAAAAGAAACGGCGATCGCAAAGGAAGCCGCCTTGGCCGCGGGCGCGAAGGATCGTGTTCGGCGCCTTTCCATTCCATCCGTGTGATCCGCTTCACCCGTCCG
>DATKZW010000247.1:0-2682 GCA_035527775.1 Sumerlaeia bacterium
GTCGTTCTGCTTCAAAAGCGCTACCAGGTGGAGATCAAGGATATGGACGAGGGCCGCGCGGCCTTCGCTTCGATCAAGTCCCTGGCGGATCACGTTCGCAAACACCGGGAAGAGCCATGACGTCGGTCGACGCGCTCGTCACCGGCTTGGGTTGTCTGTGCGCGGCGGGAGGATGCCTCGACGCCGCGATGCAGACGCTCTACGAGGGACGCCGCGCGCCGAAACCCCCGCGCAGAATTCCCCTTGACCTGGACAAGGAGTATCCCGTCTTCGAGATCGAGTCCGACCTCGAAGCGGAGACCCGCGAGATAACCGGATCGGGGGATTTCGGAGGAATGCGCCTCGACTCCGACCCTTCGCGGACCTCCCGCCTGGCGCTCGCGGCTGCGGTTGAGGCGTGCCGCGACGCCGGACTCGATCTCGAAGCCCTCCGCTCGCTGCGCGTCGGCGTCGCCATGGGCACGACGGTCGGCTGCACGCTGAACAACGAGCCTTTCTACCGCGCGTGGCGCGCCGGCGAGAAGCCGGGACTGGAAGCAGTCGATCGATTCCTGGCGAACAATCCCGCCCTGTTCCTTGCGAGAGTCCTCGGATTGGACGGCCCGGTTGCGACCGTCGCGAACGCCTGCTCCTCGGGCGCCGACGCCGTCGGACTCGCCAAATCGTGGATCGAGACGGGCGCGTGCGAGGTCGCCATTGCCGGCGGCGGCGACGAACTCTCGCGCGTGACGTGCCTCGGCTTCATCTCGCTCATGATCGCGTCGACCCAACCGTGCCGGCCTTTTGACGTGAGACGCGACGGTCTGAATCTGGGAGAAGGCGCGGGGGCCATGATTCTCGAGACCACAAAAACCGCCACGAAACGCCGGGCAAACGCCCGGGCCTGCGTCCTTGGGTACGCCTGCCGCGCCGACGCGCACCACCCCACGGCGCCCCATCCCGACGGGAAAGGGCTCCGGCGCGCGATCGGGCAGGCGCTGGCCCAGGCGCGCCGCGAGGCGCGCGAGATCGCGCTGGTCAATGCGCACGGCACGTCGACGCCGGAGAACGATCGCGTGGAGGGGAGAGTCCTTGCCGATCTGCTGCCGCCGGACACGCCGGTCGTGTCGACAAAGGCTTACACCGGTCACACGTTGGGCGCCGCGGGCGCCATCGAGGCGGTCTTTGCCGTGCGGGCGCTCGAGGACGGCAAAGTCCCGGCCACTGCCGGTTTCGAGAACCCCGATCCCGACTGCGCCATAACCCCCACGTCCCGCGTCACGAAAACAGGGGGCGACTTGGCATTGTCCAACTCGTTAGCCTTCGGGGGAAACAACTCCGTTCTCCTCTTTGGCAGGGCGTGAAGCATGGACGACGAGACGGGCAAGCGCTCAAGATCCCGGCCCAAGGAGGACGGGACGCGTCTGACGCAACCCGGCCTGCCCATTCTCGGAGTAGGCCCCGTCACCGCCCTCGGGTCCGGCATCGACTCGCTGCGTGAAGGCCTTCAGGGAACGCGACGGCCCCTGATCGAGCAGGAGGAGGTCGAGGTCTGCGCCGGCGGCGCTTCGTTGCCCGTTTACAGAGCCCGAGTCGAAGGGCTCGACCGTTTCGTCCCGAAGCGCGCGTTGCGGCGACTCGATCGGTTCTCGCGCATGGCGCTTCTGGCCGCCTGCCTTGCGCGCGAAGACGCGGGGATTGACTTCGCCGATTCCTCGCGAGTGGGCCTCGTTTTCGGGTCCGCCTACGGACCGCTGGGCGCGACCTTCGCGTTTCAGGACAGCGTGATCGACGACGGGGACAAATGCGCTTCGCCCACTTCATTCGCCAACTCCGTCCACAACGCCCTCGCCTCGCAAGTTTCGATTGCCATGGGGATCGAGGGGCCCTGCCATACAGTGACGACGTTTGGACAGACCGTCGCGGGTGTGTTCTCGACGGCGCGCATGTGGCTTGCCGGCGGCGTGGTCGATTACGTTCTGGCCGGCGTGGGAGAAGAGCATTCGCCGGTTGTTGGGTACGCCGCGGCCCAGAAGGCGCGGACATCGCACTCGAGCCTTCAGCCCTTTTGCTTCGACCGGTGCACTTACGCCCCAGGTGAAGGATTCGTGGTTTTTCTTCTTGGCAGGAACGCGGCGAGCAAGAGGTGCGGCGCCTTGCAGCAGATCGATTCCTTCCGTCTTGGCGCAAACGGCGCCTTTCCGGACCAGTCGCGGGGCGAGATCGACGCTCTCTTCCTGGCCGCAAACGGCGACGCCCGAACCGGAGAGGCATACCGGCGCGCATCATCGTCGCGGGCGCCCCATGCGGCTTACTCCGTGTTGTACGGGAGCATGCCGACCGGCGTCGCATTCGACGCGGCGATAGCGGCGGCATCGATCCAGGACCGCACGCTCTATCCCACGCCGGATTCCCGAGGCGCGGGCGACGTTTCCCTGCTGGAACGCGAGCAACGTCTTCCGGAGAACGCGCGTATTGGTTGTCTGGCGTGTGACGCAGACGGATATGGAACATTCGTCCTCGTTTCCGGATGATCGAATCGGGGACCTTGTTCGGACGTCCGAGAGGACGAGACGGAGAAGAAAATGCGAGCGCGGATTGCCGGAGTCATTTTGTCCCTTCTGGCGGGGATCGGCGTTTCCTCGCGATCTCTCGCGGAGGAAGAGACTTCGCCGACTGCGGCCGCCTATCGCCCGCTTTCCG
>DATKZW010000248.1:0-4243 GCA_035527775.1 Sumerlaeia bacterium
CGGAGAACTCGGGAATGCACCCGACGGCGAACCCATGGGACCTCGAGCGGATCCCGGGCGGATCGAGCGGGGGGTCGGCGGCGGCCGTGGCGGCCGGCGAAGCGCTCGGCGCGCTCGGCAGCGACACGGGGGGCTCGATCCGCCAGCCCGCTTCGCTCTGCGGCGTCGTCGGGATGAAGCCGACTTACGGCCGCGTCTCGCGTTACGGTCTCGTCGCCTTCGGGTCCTCGCTCGACCAGATCGGCCCCATCGCCCGCGACGTCGAGGACTGCGCGATCCTCCTAAACGCCATCGCGGGACACGACGAGCGAGACTCGACTTCCGCGCCGGTCGAGACGCCGGATTTCACGGAGTTTCTGGGGCAGGAGATCCAGGGCGTGAAGATCGGCGTTCCCGGGGAGTACTTCGGCGAGGGACTCGACCCGGAAGTCGCGCGCGTGATGGAGGAATCGAAGGCGGCGTTTGGGAGTTTGGGCGCGGAGCTTGTCGATGTTCCCCTCCCGCACAATGAGTACGCCATCGCCGCGTACTACCTGGTGGCAATGGCGGAAGCGTCGTCGAACCTCGCGCGCTACGACGGCGCCCACTACGGGCATCGCGCCAAGGGGACGCACAACATCATCGACATGTCCTCGCGGACCCGGAGCGAGGGTTTCGGCGACGAGGTCAAGCGGCGCGTGATGCTCGGGACCTACATCCTGAGCGCGGGCTTCTACGACGCTTACTACCTGAAGGCGCTCAAAGTGCGCACGCTCATCAAGCAGGATTTCGAGAGGGCCTTCGAGAAGGTGGACCTCGTCCTCGCGCCGACCTCGCCCACGGCCGCCTTCAGGATGGGCGAGAAGATCGACGATCCGCTTCAGATGTATCTCTCCGACGTTTTCACGATCTCCGCAAACCTGGCCGGCATCGGGGGAATCAGCGTGCCGGCGGGGCTCACGCGGGACGGCCTTCCCGTCGGTTTGCAGCTCTTCGCGCCGAATTTCGAGGAAGGGCGCCTCGTGCGCGCCGCCCATGCCTTCGAGCGGGCGATGGGCATCTGCCCTCTGCGGCCTCCGATCTGATTGGGGCGACCGCTTCTCCGGTTATTCCCGCCGCGTCTCTTCCTGGGCAATCTCGAGAAATCGCCGGATGTTCTCGAGCCCGACGCGGCACGCCAGGCAGGGCTCTTCCATCCCCTCAAACTCCAGAGACAGATAGCCGTCGTAGCCCGATGCGACGATGAGGCGCATGATCTCGAGGGTCGCAACATCGCCGTGGCCGAAGATGGCGCCGCGGATGTAGCGCCCGAGCCGCGACTGGAACCAGCCCTGGCCCGGACTCACGCCGGCGGGCTTGAGATGGAAGTCTTTGAGGTGGATGTGCGAAGCGTAGGGCAGATTCAGTTTGACGGCGCTGACCGGGTCCTCATCCACGACCGTGAAATTGCCGACGTCGATGGTGGTGCGGAAGTTGGGGCGATCCGTGGCCAGAATGAGGCGTCGCACGCGTTCGCTGTCCTGAAGGAAATAGCCGTGATTCTCCAGGCTCGTCGTGATGCCGTACGCGGCGGCATAGTCGGCGACTTCGGCGCAGGCCGCGGCCAGACGCGGCAACACGCGCTCGAATTCCTCGACGCCTGTCTTGTCCGGCGGCCGGCCGGCCACGTCGTGGCGCGCGCGTTTGACGCCGAGGGCGTTGGCGCGGTCGATCTGCTTCTTGACGCGCTCGGTCTCGGCGCGCACCTCGTCTTTGTTGTCGCTGCCGAAGTCCGCGCCGAAGGTGTAGCTCGAGATGTCCAGGCCGCGCTTCGCCGCGTACTCGCGTAAGGCCGTCAGTCCCGCTTCAGACTTGTCGAGATGATCCGAGTCAACGATCTCGACGTGCTCGCCGCCGTTCTCAACGCTCCAGTCGATGACCCACTCATAGTCCTTCTTCCCTCCCTCGAAGAGGCGGGAGAGACTGTACGAGCTCACTCCGATCTTCATGGCTTGCTCCTCGTGCTTCATCCAGAGTCTTCCCCTGGGTGTTCGCTCCGGGCAATCCCCCCACAAAGGACGCATAGCCTTCGGGGAACTCCCGGAAAGCCGCTGGAAGCTTCATGCGGCGTCTCCACTTCCGAAACCTATCACACGCAAGCGCCGGAGACAAGAGCGGTTCGATGAGCGGTCGGAATGAGGCCCCCGCGAAATGGGGCGTTCTGGTCGGGTTCACGGACCCCGTCCGCGCGCCCCTTGCGGGGGGGGGGGGGGATTGGCGCTTGTCTGCGGATTTCGGCGGTTTCCTCGGGTCGGCCGGAAGACCGAGAAGGCTTGCCGAGGACCTTGAGGGCGCAGTTCTCCCTTGTCTGGGGAGAATCGGGCGGGCCGGCGGCGACGATTCTTCATTTCTGAAAAAGAGCCTCGTGGCTCATATTGTCTGGACTTTGTTTCCCATTCTTGTTCTTCTCGCTGCATGAAAGTTCAGGAGCCTAAGACAATTCATGATCTCGAAGAAATCCGTTGCCCCAATCCCGACTGCTCCCACTTCGGCAATCCGTCCCGCGGGGTTCGATCCGCCGCGGGGCAGAGATATTCGCTTGAAACGAACCGAGTTCCACAAACCCGAAGGACCGCCGCCGCTTCTCGAACAATGGCCCGCCAAAGGGATCGTTCGCAAGAGTTTCAAGCGATTGGGCATCTCAGCAAGAGGCATTGGATAGTCCAGTGCTATTGAGCCACGAGGGATTTCGGGTTTTCCATCGATATGTCGTGGAAAAAGGTTCGCAAGACCTGGAAAAGAGCAGCCAAGCGCAGCCGGCGAGGCTTGGTTTATCTCTTGACAATCCTGGCGCGGCGGGCAATCGTGTGTTTGCCCCTGCGTTGGGCTCGCGGCGTGGGTGGCTGCGTTGGCGTCGCCGCCTTCGCTCTCGTGCGGAAAGAGCGGCGTCGAACGCTGGAAAACCTGAAGTTGGCCTATGCCGGGGGAATGTCGAAGGGCGAGCGTCTGCGGCTCGGGCGCGAAGTGTTCCGCAACGCCGGACGCTCGGCCGCCGAAGCCGCCTTCCTCTCCACGGGAAGGGGCGGGAACATTCTGACCGGCGCGCGGGTCGAAGGCTTGGAGCACATTCGGGGCGTGCTCGAATCGGGCCGGGGAGTCCTGGCCGTCACGGCCCACTTCGGCAACTGGGAACTGGTTCTCGCCCTGAGCAGCCTGCGGTTCCCGTGCAAAGTGGGCGCCGTAGCTCGAGACCTGAGCAATCCCGGGCTGAATCGCCTGGTCACGGACCTTCGCAAACGTTGCGGGGCAGAGATCTTCACGCGGGGCGAGAGCGCACGCGATTACGTGCGGTTCCTGCGTAAAGGCAATGCCCTCGGCATTCTGGGGGACATTGACACGTCGAAAGGCGAGGGCCTTTTCGTCGATTTCTTCGGCCGCCCCGCGTGGACCCAAAGCGGCGTCGCCCGGCTTGCGCGGATAGGGGGAGTGCGCATCGTCCCGGCGTTCATTTTCCGAGACCGGGACGATCCGGCCCTGCAAGTCTGCCGGATCGAGCCGCCCCTCGAGGAGCCGCCGGAAGGGCTCTCGGACGAAGAGTGGATTCGGGCGACCACCCAGGCCTTCACAAAGGCCATTGAGAACGCCGTGCGCGAGCGCCCGGATCTCTGGATGTGGATGCAACAGCGGTGGCGGCGCCAACCGGGGGACGTCCGGACCTGTCGCCTTCGTCGCAAGCGGGGGGGGTGGCGCGGACCCGAGAAGACGCCCAAAGACGGAGGCGACAGGCCAGAGAACGTGATGGGGAAGCAAGAAGGGCTATTCCGCCTTGTGTGCCGGCTGTCGGGGAAGCCGTCCGTCCTGGGAGTGTCTCTCCCGGCCCTGGTCGCGTTTGCCTCGCTGGCTCTCGCCGGCTGCGCCTCTTCCAGTTCGACGGATGCGCCGGCCAAGCCCATGGAAAAGGCGCGGAACAGCCTCCAGCTGGAGAACATGGAGGCCCGGATCTACAGCGACGGACGACTGGAAACCGTTATCCAGGCAACGCGCGGCGCCCTTGATATGGATGTGAAAGAGGTGGACCTCAGTTCCGTCGTTCTTTCCTACGATCAGGGGGAGCGGACACTCCGCGTGACCGGGGACGATGGGACCCTCTACCTCGCCGATCGCCCTGAGGCCAAGGTTTACAAGGACGACCTGGTTCTGGACGGACACGTGCGGGGCGAGGACAGCGAGGGCATGTCTTTTTCCTGTCCGCGGGCGCGCTATTCCAGCCGCCAGGAAAAGATCT
>DATKZW010000249.1:0-4241 GCA_035527775.1 Sumerlaeia bacterium
GTGCTCAACTCCCTCTCGGAGCTCGAGGACCTCAGCGGGCGCACGATTCTCGAAGGCGAAACCATCATCACGCCGGCTCAAGGCAACCGGGGAGTTGACCTTTACGTCTCCACCTCGAGCGCGGGCGGCGGGCTTCAGATGCTGGTGGCGGGCGCCGTCAAGACGATGACGGCCGAAAGCGCCCAGCGCGCGGCTCTCGGCGCGGGCGCCATCGTGATGGACGTCCTCGCTTCCAACGACGGACGACTCCCCCACCAGAAAATCGAACGCATGCGCGGGTTGCGCCCCGATATGATTCTGCTCTCGGGCGGCACGGACGGCGGGACGATTACGCACGTCGTCGAACTGGCCGAATGCATCGCGGCGGCCGATCCCCGGGCCAGGCTGGGGCAAGGCTACCAGCTGCCCGTCATCTACGCCGGAAACCGGGACGCGCAGGGCAACATCCGGAAAGTCTTGGAGAAAAGGACCGAACTCTACGTCACGGAGAACCTCCGCCCGACCCTTGAGAGAGAGAACCTCTTTCCCGCCCGCCAGAGAATCCAGGATCTCTTCATGGAACACGTGATGGCCCACGCGCCGGGCTACGGGAAACTGAAGTCGTGGACCGCGGTCCCCATCATGCCGACGCCGGGCGCCGTGGGCCGCTTGATCCAGGCCGTCGCCGAAAAGGAGGAGATCAACTGCATGGGCGTCGACATCGGCGGCGCCACGACCGACGTTTTCTCGGTCTTCGACGGCGTCTTCAACCGCACCGTGAGCGCCAACCTGGGGATGAGTTACAGCGTGACGAACGTGCTGACCGAGGCGGGCATCGCCAACGTCCTGCGTTGGGTCCCTTTCGAGGAGAACGAGGAAGACCTGCGCGACCGGATCAACAACAAGATGATCCGCCCGACGACCATTCCGCAGACCTTGCGCGAACTGCAAATCGAGCAAGCCCTGGCCCGCGAAGCGTTGCGGCTCGCCCTCGAGCAGCACAAGCTGCTCGCGGTCGGGTTGAAGGGCGTTCAGCAGCAGCGATCCATCTCGGACATCTTCTCCCAGTCCGAAGGGGGGCGAACCATTGTCGACATGATGCGACTCGATCTCCTGATCGGCAGCGGCGGCGTCCTGTCCCACGCGCCGCGGCGGTCGCAGTCCATGCTGATGCTGATAGACGCGTTTCAGCCCGAGGGCGTGACGCGGCTGGCCGTGGACAGCATTTTCATGATGCCGCACCTGGGCGTCCTGGCCGAGGTGAGTCCCGAAGCCGCGACCGAGGTTTTCGAGAAGGACTGTCTCATCCCCCTGGGAACGTGCGTGGCGCCGGTCGGAAAGGGCAGGCCGAGCGGCCGGTGCATGAAGTATGAGATGGCGGGGGACGCGGCGGCCACAGGGGAACTCCGCTGCGGCGAACTGACGCACGTTCCGCTGGGCAACGGCCAAACGGCTCAGCTGCGCGCCGAGCCGGCCAAGGGCTTCGACCTCGGCGCCGGACCGGGCAAGCCGGTCGAGAAGGAGATCAAAGGGGGCGTGGTCGGCGTCGTCTTGGACGGGCGAGGACGCCCCCTTGCGCTCGCCGACAAGCCCGCGGAGCGGCGGAATCAGATCAGGGCCGTAGCGGACGCTCTCAACCTTTACCCGGCATAGGAAGATATCGGCCCATGGCCCACGCGTACACCCCCGGCCTCCGAATCGTGACGGAAACGCTTGTTTCCAAGGAGCGCCTTCTGCCTCTTCCCGGGGAAGTCCTCGTGCGCGTCGGGGAGCGCGTCCAATCTGACACGCCGATCGCGCGCGCCGATCTGCCCGGCGACATCGTCACCGTGAACGTCGTCAATCTACTCGGCATCCCGGCCGAGGACATCCGCAACTACATGCTGAGAGGCGAGGGCGACTCGATCGAGGAAGGCGAGATGATCGCCGAGAACAAACCCCTCATCAAGTGGTTCAAGACGCAAGTGCGCGCGCCCGCGGACGGGACCATCGAGAGCGTCTCCGACGTGACGGGCCAGGTCCTGATCCGCAAACCGCCGCGACGCGTTGAACTGAGCGCCTTCATCGACGGAGAAGTCACCGAGGTCCTCGAAGGCCAAGGGGCCGTGATCGAGACGGTCGCGACCCTCGTGCAGGGCATCTTCGGCATCGGGGGCGAACGCAACGGCGCCATCACGACCGTTGTCGAGAGCCCTGAAGAGGCGTTGACGGAAGCCCGCGTGCGGCCCGAACATGCGGGCAAGATCCTGGTCGGCGGGTCGCTTGTTGAGTGGCCGGCGCTCAAGAAAGCCGTTGAGGTCGGCGCGCGGGGGGTGATCGCCGGCGGCTTCCATTCGCGCCATATCCGGGACTGGCTCGGCTACGAGATCGGCGTGGCGATCACCGGGGACGAAGCGGTCGAGACGACCCTGATCCTCACCGAGGGTTTCGGCAAGATAGCGATGGCGCGGCGCACGTTCGATCTGCTACGGTCCTGCGAAGGCAGGAAGGCGTCGATCACCGGCCGCACGCAGATTCGCGCCGGCGTGATGCGTCCGGAAGTGATTATCCCTCGCGAGAAGGAGCGAACCGGCCTCTCGGACAGACTGGAGGCGCGAGGGGGCATGAAGGAAGGCGATGAAGTCCGCGTCATCCGGGAACCGTACTTCGGGCGTTTGGGACGCGTCCACGCGCTGAATCCCCAGCCCGCCGAGATCGAAACGGAAGCCCGCGTTCGCGTGATGGAAGTCGAACTGTCCGACGGAGAGGTCGTCACCGTTCCGCGAGCGAACGTGGAACTGATCAACGCCTAGCGCCAGCACGCGGGCGCTGGACCTACTTCATGGAAGAAACTCTGACAGCCGAACAGCGCGACGTCATCGACCGCCTGGCGCGCCGGGTCGTGCGCATGCGCATGAGCGAGGTCGCCGTTCTGTTCATCGAGTCCTTCCAGCCGCTCAATTTCGTGGGGAGTCAGCTCCTTCACTTTTTCGGGCCCTTCGTGCGCGGCTTCGGGTTCTATGGCGACTACGAGGCGCTGGCGCACATCCTGGAAGACCGCCGCTGCGTCGACTGGCTCCTCGAGGCGATCGAGCGCGAAGAGGCGGCCCTTGAGAAAGGGTAGGCTTATGAACAGCGCCGGTAGGGCCAGGCTGATGAAGGCCACTGGCAGGGCCAGGCTGATAAAGGCCGCCGATGCATTGTGGCACAGCCGCCCCCGGCTGTGCTGGGATCCTTCGCTCGGCGCGCAGGGCCACAGCCGAGGGCGGCTGTGCGACAAGTTCACCCTGCAACGTCACAGCCGAGGGCGGCTGTGCCGCAGTCTCATCCTCTTCGGGGTCCTCTCCGTCTTCTCCTTTTCACGGACCCCGTCCGCCTGCGCCGCCGAGGCGCGGGCCCAAGCCGAAAACGAGGCGACTCCCGCCGCCGCGGCCGCCGAGAAGAAGGCGAGCTTCTTCAAGACGGAGAACAAGAACGTTCTCGTGGCCATCGGCGTCTTCGCCTGCGTCTTCTTCGGCTTCCTAGTCCAGAGCAAGCGCGGCAAGTCGTTCTATCTGCGCAAGATCGCCGGAATCGCGGCGATTGAGGAAGCCGTGGGCCGCGCGACCGAAATGGGACGGCCGGTGGTCTATGTTCCGGGAATCAATGAGATCGAGGACATTCAGACGCTCGCCTCCATGGCCGTTCTCGGCCACGTTTCACGCATGGTGGCCGACTATGATTCATCCATCATCGTTCCGACGCGTTCCCCCATCGTCTTGTCGGTCTGCGAAGAGACCGTGAAACAGAGCTTTGCCGCCGCGGGCAGACCCGACGCCTATCGGCCCGACAACATCCGCTATCTGTCCGGAGAACAGTTCGCGTACACGGCGGGCGTGGACGGCATCATCATGCGCGAGAAGCCGGCGGCCAACCTCTACCTCGGCGCCTTCTTCGCCGAGTCTCTCATCCTCGCCGAGACGGGGTTCTCGAGCGGCGCCATTCAAGTGGCCGGCACCGCCAGCATTCTCCAGTTGCCGTTCTTCATAACGGCTTGCGATTACACGTTGATCGCCGAGGAGTTCTACGCCGCGTCAGCGTACCTGTCCCGGGACCCGAAAGTGATCTCGGCCATCAAGACTTCGGACTGCCTCAAGGTCGGCATCCTGGCGGCGCTGATCGTCGGACTGGTTCTCGCAAGCTTTCCAAGGATTGACCCGGATTACCTGGCGGCTTTCCAGGGCTGGTTCTAGATCGGAAGCCGTGACCGACAATCTTGGGGAAAGGGAAAAGACCCGATGTTG
>DATKZW010000250.1:0-3897 GCA_035527775.1 Sumerlaeia bacterium
CTCGGCGCCTTTCTCTTTTCCGGGGATGACGTCGAGAAACCCCTGCGCGCCCTGTCGGGCGGCGAGCGCACCCGCTTCCGTCTGGCTCGCATGCTTTTCAGCCCCGCAAACCTTCTTTTGCTCGATGAGCCGACCAACCACCTCGACCTCGCCTCCCGCGCCACCGTCGAGGACGCGCTCCAGGCCTACACGGGCACGCTTATCCTGGTCTCCCACGACCGGATTTTCATGGACCGCGTCACCAATCGCATCATCGAGATCGAAGACGGAAAGGCCTTCGGCTATCCCGGCAGCTACGGCGAGTACGTTGCCCACAAGGAACGCATCGCCGCCGAACAAGTCCAGGCGGGCGAACAGCCCGCTCCCGAGACGCAAAAGCCCGGCGCCTCCCCAACTCGAGAGCAACGCCTCCGCGAACGCGAAGAACGCAAGACCCGCGAGCGCCGTCTCCGTTCGCTTGAGCGCAAGATCCATGAAGTGGAACGGGAAATCGAGCGGCGTGAAAAACGTCTGGCGGAGCTGGACCGCGAGATGGCGGACCCCGACGTGGCATGCGACTACTCGCGCCTATCCCGACTCGCCGAGGAACGCCGGGCGCTGGCCCAGGGTCTCGACCCGATGCTGAAGCGGTGGGAAGCCCTGCACGAGGAAGCGCAGGGGACGGAAAGACCGCAATGACGGCCGGCGATCCGAAGGAATGACCCGCTTCTCGTTCCGCCGTTCAAGGGAGAACGGGCGGGAGGAAGTCCGTGCCCCTTGGATCGCGCTGCGTGCGACTGATGTTTCCGAAACTCATCGTGCCGTTGGTGGGATCGTAGGGAATGTCAATGGTGAGCACCAAGTCATCGATGACCCACTCGCGATCGGGACCGACCGAGAAGAGACGCCACTGGCCGTATTTCTCCAGAGCGCCCTTGTTGTACACCGGCGCCGGCCCGTCGATTGCCTGACGCGAGGGGTACCAGGGGCTCCCAAAGGGAATCTGCATGGCTTCGGACAAGGGCAGAATTCGCTCGTAGTCATAATAGGCCGTGTATCTTTCCCAAACGCCCTGGTTTGCGTGCGGATCAACGAGACGGTTGGCGAAAGGATCGCGGATATTCAGACCGGTCAAGTACGAAACCGGAGTCGTCAAATCCGGGGAGACCGTGCCCCATCCATACATCCAGTTGCGGGGATAGTCGCCCATGTCCGCGGCGTAGGCCTCGATCGCGGTGGCGATTCCGCGCAGATCGGCCCTCACTCGCGCGACCTTGCCGCGCACCTGCGCCTCGAGAAAGTTCGGGACGGCGATGACCGCAAGGACCGCGATGATCGCAACGACGATCAGGAGTTCGATCAACGTGAAAGCGGCGGCGGCGGGGCGGGCGGTTCCCCTCTGGACGGAGAGCGCGTTTGGCGCAGAGAGTCCCGCGCGAGCGTCGGGGCGCGGCCTCTGGCCGCCGCCCGATCCAAGCGGCGGCAACGGCCGCCTTCGAGGACGATCTCCTGAGATGACCAACACCGCAATCCACCCCGCGGAGCGAGGCTCCATTCGGAATACCGACCTCATTCCAGAATAGAGGCCGCGTGGGGCGCTTATCAAGAGAATTGCGTCTACCGTGCCGCGGAGAGCGCGCGGAGAGACCATGCGAATGGCCCAAGATCAGTCTTCCGCGAACCGGATCGCCCGTCGGAGACGGCCTCCCACGCGGCCTCCGAAGGGCGAGCTCAAATCTGCTCGTGGAAGGAGGGCTCTGCGCCCCGTGTCTGCTTGCGGGAGGACCGGCGCCTCCTCTCCCTCGTCGGGCTCTGTCACGGCCCGAAAGCCCGACTGGTGGGGCAACGCCCCACCGCAGACCTCGCGGACATTTCTTCCGAGAGACGTTCTATCAGGGCAGACCCGACGCGCCGGCTTGCTCTAATCCGAAACTCCCCTGAGCGAAGGCAAGTCGATCCTTGATGCTTTTGGGTTTGGAGTCAATCCCGAGTTTCACCGCACTGGGAACAGCTCCAGGAGTTCAAAGGCGCGGGCCTGGAGCGGGGTCAGCTCGGTGTGGCGATGGAAGTGGTATTGGGTCCTTTCTGTTCTTGTTCTGCAGCGGTTGCGACAGCGCGCGCCCAGCGCTTCGAGCAGCGTTTTGAAACTGTGAACGGCGAGACCGTCGGGCGTCTTGCGTTGGGTCTTTTTCCTCTTTGCGCTCGGCGACGGTTCGGCCGGCTCGACGGGATCGCGCGTCCAGCGGCTCGCGTCGAGTTCTTCGTCGTCGAAAAGGAGCGGCGCGAGGGCGCGGCGCATGTGCCACTCGACGTAGTAGGCCAGCAGACAGAGAAAGATGTGGGCTCGGACGCGGTCTTCGGTTCGGTGATGAATGGGCCGCACGCGCAGCTCGATGCCTTTGAGCGTGCGAAAGGCGCGCTCGACGCGCGAGAGGTTTTTGTAGTGGCGCACGGTGTCGGGCGCCGAGAGACGCGTCTCGGGCTCGCTAGTGCGGATGACGTAGACGCCGTCGAGGGCCGCCTCGCGCTCGATCGACTCCTCGTTGCGCGACCATTCGAAACGACCGTCCTCGATGATCAGTTTGCAGTGCTTTGCCATCTTGTAACGGCCGATCGCCTTGCCCGCTTTCAAGGCGATCTCGTGGCGAAGGAGCGGCGTTTTCGTGCGCCGCGCGACCTCGGCGGCGATTCTCTCGAGGCTTTTTTCGGTGGCGGCCAGCAGTTCCTGGCGCTTGCGGCGACGCTCGTCGGCCAGGAGCGGGTTGAAGCAGACCACGAGGCGTTCGCCGGGATAGTCGGGCGAGGAAATCTCGGCCAGGTTCTGCTCGTCGAACAGGGAGAGTTGCAAGTCTCCGGCCTCGACCAACTGGCGCACGGCCGGCGCGCGCAAAGCGGAAATCCAGCCAAGGGCGGGGCGCTTCTTGAGATTGCCGATCTGCGTCTCGGTCAGCATGCCGCGGTCGCCCACCAGCACGACGCGCTCCAGGCCGAACTCCTTGCGCAGCTTCTCGACCTGGTCAGCGACCGTTGTCGGGTCGCCCGTGTTGCCCGGATACACGTCAGCGGCAATCGGGCGACCCTCCACGTCGGTCATGACCCCATAGACAATGATCGCCAGTCCCCTCTTGCCGTCGCGGTCGTGTCCATGAACGGCCAACGGGCAGGTATGGCCCTCGTAGTAGCTGCTCGTCACGTCGTACATCACCATCGACCCCTCGCCCAAATGCCGGCTCGCCAGTTTCCCCTCGATCCGCTTCTGACGCGCCAAGAGCCAATCGAGCGCGTCGTAGAGTTCGTCCTCGTCGGCGTCCTCGAGCCCCATCTCCTCGGCCAGCGTCGTCGAGCGCCACTGGCGCGTGGTGGCCAACTTCGAGCACGGGTCGATGAGGCGCGCGGCAATCATCGCCACCACCAGATCGCGCTCGCGCGAACGCTCCGAGGCGATGAGCCGCTCGAGGCCCAGGCGGCGAATCGTCCCGAGCGCCGCTTCGATGTGGCCGTGGGGACGCGACGCGACGACGGAAAAGACGTCGTCGACCGAGACCAGCGTCTCGCCCGCGAGGAGGCGTCTGAGGCCTTCGACCACGTTCGTGGGCCAATCGGTCAGATTCAGAAGCGTCTTCTTCACGACGCGTTTGCCCTCGCGTTTTCCCTCGCGCAGGAGGATGGCGGGGCGCGAGTTGCGATTGGGGACTTTTTCGATATACATGTCTGTTTCCCTTTGGGGCGAGTTCTCGCATGGCGGCGGGGCGGCGATTCGCGCGAGATCCGCGGCCGCAATTGGGAACATCATAGAGTCTCCACGGCGTGCTGTCAAGGAGAATCGACCGTATTACATGGGAACACTTGCGAGAAAGCGAAGAGCCGCAAGCCCTTGATATGCTTGGGATTAGCGATTAGAATGAGGATGTTCCCGGG
>DATKZW010000251.1:0-8208 GCA_035527775.1 Sumerlaeia bacterium
GGAAGTCTCGCATCCCCTGCCGCCAGATCCGCAGCGGATCGTCGGCGGCGAGCGACGACGAATCGTCCCCAGCGGCGAACCACGCCGCATCGGGGTCTGGGTCGGGCGGGGGGGCGTGTTCGGCGAGAGGCCCGCCGGGGCCCGGCGGGGGCGGCGGGGGATCTCCGGCGGATGGGCGGAGGCCCAGCAGGAGACACCCGCCCAGTGCAAGGATCGCCCAAGCCGCCACGGCGCCGCATTTTCCGCGATTCTCCGCGCTCATCAGTTGTCTGGCCTCCTCCTCCCGGTCGCGTTGTTGAGAGGCGATTTCCGGCGCGCGGGCGCCTGGGTCTCGCCCGCAGACCCATCGCCCGCGGACCATCGCTTGCGGGTCTACTCGTCCTCGTTCTCGCCGACTTCCTCCTCGGCCGCCTCCTCCTCGCGTCGATTCCAGTCCTTGCGGTAGAGGCCATGTTTACGCAGACGGTAGCCAAGGGTCCGGCGCGTGACGCCGAGTTGCTCGGCGGCCCGGGTCATGTTGTGGTTCGTCCGGGTCATCGCGGCCAGGATGGCGCGCTTCTCGATTTCCGCCAAGGTCATTTTCTCGTGGAGCAACGCGCGTCCGTCGTCGGCCAGATGGCCGGCGAAGAGTCGGAGCGGGGTCGGCAGAACGTCGATCCCCATGAGCGGCCCCTCGGACAGAACAATGGCGTGCTCGACGGCATTGTCGAGCTCGCGCACGTTTCCGGGCCAATCATAGTTCTCCATGCACGCGATCGCTTCGGGGCGGAAGCGGCGTTCGCACCCGCCGCCCCGGTGGCGGTTGATGAAGCGTTCGATGAGCGGCGCGATGTCCTCGCGCCGTTCGCGCAAGGGGGCGATGTAGATCGGCACCACGTTCAAGCGATAGAACAGATCGGTGCGGAATCGTCCGGCCTTCACCATTTCCCCGAGATCGGCGTTCGTCGCGGCGATCACGCGCACGTCCACTTCGATCGTGGCCGAGTCGCCCACCCGCTGAAACTGACCCGATTGCAGAACGCGCAGGAGTCTGACCTGGAGGGCGGGGCTGATCTCGCCGATCTCGTCCAGGAAAACCGTCCCCTTGTCGGCGGCCTCGAACAGGCCCATCCGGTCGGCCACGGCGCCGGTGAAGGCGCCTTGGCGGTGGCCGAAAAGCTCGCTCTCCAAGAGGCTTTCCGGCAAGGCGCCACAGTTGACGGTCACCATCGGGCGCCCGTTGCGCGGGCTCGCGGCATGGATGGCGCCAGCCAGGACTTCCTTGCCCGTCCCGCTCTCGCCCGCAATCAGAACCGTGGCCTCGGACCGGGCCACTTTGCGGGCTCGTTCGAGAGCGGCTCGCATCGCCTCGCTTGCGGCGACGATGTCGCCGGGAAGAACTTTCTCCTGGAGCTGCTCGCGGAGCGCCGCGTTTTCCTGTCTCAACTTGCGGGTGTCCAAGCACCGCTCGATGAGGATCTTGAGCTCGTCGGTGGAAAAAGGCTTGATCAGGTAGTCGTAGGCGCCCCTTTTCATCGACTCCACGGCGGTCTCTGCCGAGGCATAGGCGGTCATCATAATGACGTTAACGTCCGGGTGGATGTCGCGGGAGCGTACCAAAACGTCCAGCCCGCCCATCCCCGGCATTTTCAGGTCGCAGAGCAGAAGATCGTGACGCTTCTGAGCCAGCAGGTCGAGTCCAGCCTGCGGATCATCCACGGCGTCCACATGGTAACCCGCCTGTGTCAGGACATGGCGCAGGGCTTTGCCCATCTTGATTTCGTCGTCAATGATCAGGATCGAGGCCGACATGCGTGTCTTGCCGCCTTGCGGGGGATCCGCTTCCCAGTCCTCCACTTTACGGGAGCAGCAAGATTCGTGACAATTCTTTTCGACCGCGGAGCCGGCCGGAATCCGGGTGACGAGACGACAAAGCGCACCGGTAGGACTTGACTTGACCGGAGCGCTGAAGTAGGTTACTAGTCGTATTGGCCTCACGCAGAGGCGGCGTCGGCCGGGGGCCAGGCTATCGTTCCAATCGACTGATCGCCCGCCGTGAGCCCCCGTTGGAGTTGGGGAATATGGGAACGGTAATGGAGCGCAAACTCGGGGACCTCCTGGTGAAGGACGGCATTGTCACCCAGGATCAACTCGACAGCGCCGTCAAGAAGCAGACCGAGACGAACCAAAGCCTCGGCCGAATCCTGATGGAGACCGGCGCGGCCAGCGAGTGGGAGATCGCGGCCGCTCTGGGCAAACAGCTCAACGTCCCCTTCATAACGCTCTCGCAGTACGAAATCGAGCGCGAAGTCCTCGAGTCCATTCCGCGCGATATCGTGATGAAATACAACATCGTGCCGGTGGATCGGACCGGAGACACGCTGACGGTCGCCCTGCCTGACCCCAATAACATCTTCATTCTGGACGAGTTGCGCCTGCTGACGAAATGCCAGATCGTGCCCGTCATCAGTTTCGAGACCGACATCCAGGAGGCCATCGAACGGTATTTCGGGAAAGACGACGGCGCCACGGCTCTCAACGACATGCTGAAAGAGATGTCGGACCACGACATGGAAATCGTCCAGAGCTCCGAAGACGACGACGACCTCGATCTGAGCGTCCAGGTCAACGAAGCGCCCATCATCAAACTCGTCAACGCCATCATCAGCGAAGCGATCCGATGCAGGGCCTCGGACATCCACGTCGAGCCCTACGAGAGGGACCTTCGCTTGCGCTACCGCGTGGACGGCGTGCTCCAGGAACAGCCCAGCCCTCCGAAGCGGTTTCAGAACGCCATTCTCTCGCGCATCAAGATCCTGGCCGAAATGGACATCGCCGAGAAGCGCATGCCCCAGGACGGCCGCTTCCGGGTGCGCATGGACGGGCAGGACATCGATTTCCGCGTCAACTCCGTCCCCACGCCCAACGGGGAGAAAATCGTCATCCGAATCTTGGCCAAGACAAGCCTGATGAGTCTCGAGGACCTGGGATTCGACGAAGAGGAGATGGCGAAGTTCACCGAGCAGATTCGCAAACCGTGGGGGATGGTTCTCGTCACGGGCCCCACGGGAAGCGGCAAGTCCACCACCCTCTATTCCGCGCTAACGACCATTAACACCCCTACCAAGAACATCTCCACCATCGAGGAGCCGGTCGAATACCAGTTGCACGGGATCAACCAAGTGCAGGCGCGCTACGATATCGGGCTGACTTTCGCCGAGGGGCTGCGCGCCTTCCTGCGCCAGGATCCCGACATCATCATGGTCGGCGAGATCCGCGATCCGGAGACGGTCGAAGTGGCCATCAAAGCCGCTCTCACGGGCCACCTTGTTCTGAGCACCTTGCATACGAACGACGCCCCCAGCAGCATTACGCGGCTGATAAACATGGGAGTCGAACCCTTCCTCGTGACGAGTTCCTTGAACATGGTTGTGGCGCAGCGCCTGGTGCGTCGCATTTGCAGGGAGTGCAAAGAGTCCTTCACGCCCGCCCCGGAACTCATCGGGCAGATCGGCATGCAAGAGCACGCGACCACGGAGTTCTGCCGGGGCGCCGGTTGTGCGGAATGTCGTGATACGGGATACAAGGGGCGGGTGGCCCTCTACGAGATCATGGTTCTTACCGACATCATGCGCGACAAAATCGTTGAGGGGATTTCCACCAGCGGTCTCAAGCAGATGGCGATACGAGAAGGCATGCGCACCTTGCGGAGTTCGGGGATCCGGAAAATCGTCCAGGGAGTCACCACCCTGGAGGAGGTCCTTTCCACCACCGTCAGCGACTCGGCGTAGGGAACAAATATCCTTGCGCGCCCCCCCCAAAAGCGTGTATACGTTGCCCGCGGTCGCTTGGGAATTGCGCGAGCGAACGCGCTAGCCGCAGAGCCCTTGTGGTCGGTTCGCAACGGCCCGAATCAGGAGAAGAAGGGACGCCCGCATGCCAGCCTTTCAGTACTCCGCGCGAGACTCCCGGGGCAAGGTGGTCTCGGGGATCATCGAGGCCGCGGCCCAGGGGGAAGTGGTTCGTCAACTCCGCGAACAAGGGCTCATGCCCACGGCCATTCAGGAGGGCCCCGCAACGGCCGCCAGGGCGCGACGGAGGCAGAAAGGCAAGACCGGACGGGTTCGCTTGGAGGACCTCGTTGTCTTCTCTCGGCAGTTCGCCACCATGATCCGCGCCGGCCTGCCCCTCATCGAGGTCCTCAGCATCCTGGCGGAGCAGTCCGAGAAGGTCGCCATGAAGAACGTTCTGCGGCAAGTGGAGAAGGACGTGGAAGCGGGCGCGTCCCTCACCGAGGCCTTGATGAAGCACCCCCAGGCCTTCAATACGTTCTTTGTCAGCATGGTCAAAGCCGGCGAGGCCGCCGGCATGCTCGCCGCCATCTTGGACCAGGTGGCCATCTACCTGGAGAAGACCGCCTCACTGCAGCGCAAAGTGAAATCCGCCGTCGTCTATCCGTCCACCGTCGCAGTCGTCGCGACCCTTATCACCGTTTTCCTTCTGACACAAGTCGTCCCGGTCTTCGTGGACATCTTCGAGTCGCTCGAGGGCAAGCTGCCCGTACCCACGCGGATCGTCATGGGGATCAGCAACGTCCTCACCGAGCACTGGCTCAAATGCCTTCTGGTCGGCGGCGCATTGGTCGTGATTGTCTGGCAGTGGAAGAAGACCGATCAAGGCCGGCATTTCATCGACCGCGCGAAACTCAAGATCCCCATCTTCGGGCCGCTGTTTCTCAAGGTGAGCATCTCGAAGTTCTCGCGCACCCTGAGCACCTTGATCAAGTCGGGCGTAAACATCCTCTCCGCCCTCGACATCGTGGCGGCGACCGCTGGAAACATCATTATCGAGGACGCCATCATGGAAACTCGCGTCTCGATCCAGAGCGGCGAGAGCATCGCTCACCCTCTCACGGAGAGCGGCATCTTTCCCCCCATGGTCACCCGCATGATCGACGTCGGCGAGCGTGTCGGCTCGCTCGAAAACATGCTGGCCAAGATCGCCGATTTCTACGAGGATCAGGTGGACGCGACGGTCTCCGGTCTGACGTCTCTGATCGAGCCGCTGCTCATCGTCTTTCTGGGCCTCGTTGTCGGATTTATCGTCATCGCCATGTTTCTGCCCCTGTTCGATATGATCAAGTACCTGTCCTAACCCCACGGCGCTCCGACGCCCTCCTTCACCCCAAGCCCGGCCCGTCTCCCCCGCGGGCCGGGCTTTTCCCGTCCTTCACCCTCGAGACCTCTGCCCCGGCCCGTCGCTCGGCGGGGCGACTCACTCCAGCGGGGATTTCAGTCGAAGAAGCGAAAACGAAGCAACGCCCAAATGGCGGTCACGCCGTCGCGCCAGGTGATCTTCTTGCCCTCGGAGAAATCGCGGCCGCTGTAAGAGATGGGCGTCTCGAAGACGCGGAAGCGGTTCTTGAAGACCTTCGCCGTGATCTCCGGCTCGATGTCGAAGGAGTTCGAGCGGAGACGCACCACGTCAAAGACGCGACGATGGAACGCTTTGTAGCAGGTCTCGATGTCGGTGAGATTCGTGTTGTAGAGGATGTTGGCGAGGAATGTAATGAACTTGTTGCCGTAATAGTGGGTCGCCAAGAAGGCGCGTCCGGCCCCTTTGAAACGTGAACCAAAGACGACGTCGGCTTTGCCTTGGAGGATGGGCGCCAGCATGACGGGGTAGTCCGCCGGGTCGTATTCGAGGTCGGCGTCCTGGATGATGATGAGGTCGCCGGTGCAATGGTCCAGCCCCGTGCGGACCGCTGCGCCCTTGCCCTTGTTCCGCTCGTGGAGGAGCACCTGGAAGCTCTCGCGGCCCATGTAAGGCCGAAGCAGATCGCGCGTCCCGTCGGTCGAGCCGTCGTCCACAAGGACGATCTCTTTGCGAATCTCGCCGAGGTCCACCCCCTCGACCTGGGAGATGATCCGTTCGACGGTGGCCTTCTCGTTGTAGATCGGCATGATGATCGAAAGGAGCATGACGCAATCCTGAGCGGGCGGGACGTTGCCAACCCGTCGACGCTACCCCACCGCGCGGGAGCCGTCAATCCCATTCCGGCGCGCGCAACGCAACGAAAGATCTGTTGCAAGGACTCGCCGCCGTGCGCAAGGATCTTGGGGGCCTTATTCTCAACGCAGGGCGGCGGCAACATGACACTGCAATTCTATCTCGGGCGCGCGGGGAGCGGAAAGACACAGCGGTGCCTGGACGACATCGCCGAGCGCCTGCGCGAAGACCCCACCCCCCGCGGAGCGCCCCTCATCTGGCTCCTGCCCGAGCAGGCGACAGCCGAGGCGGAGGCCGCGCTTCTCAGGGCGCCGGGAGTTCGCGGGTACGCGCGCGCTCATGTCCTGTCCTTTCGGCGTTTGGCGTGGACCGTCTTGCGCGAGACAGGGGGAACCGCGCAGGATTTCCTCGACGACCAGGGACGGCTCATGATGTTGCGCGCTCTGGTCGCCCGCCATCGGGATCAGTTGCGCGTGTTCGCTCGTTCCGCCCGCGAGACCGGCTTTGTCTCCCGCCTGGCGGCGACTCTCACCGAACTCGCCCAGTTCCGTCATTCCTTCGACGACCTCGAGGCCTTCGCCAAGCGCCTGGAGGCCGAGGGTCGCGGCGATTCGGCGCTGGCCGGGAAGCTGCGCGATATCGCGCTTCTCGGCCGGGCATGGAAGGCCCAGCTGGGCGAGCGCTTCGCCGATCCCGATTGTTTCCTCGACGAGCTAGCGAGGCGGCTTCGGCAATCCCGGCTCTTTGACGGCGCCGAGGTGTGGATCGACGGCTTCGCCTCTTTCATGCCCCAGGAGATGAAGGTCCTCGAGGAGATATTCCAGCCGGCGCGGACGGTGCATGTGGCCCTGCTGCTTGAGCCGCGCGACCTCCACTTGGGTGACGGGGAGAGGGCCGGCGGCTCGGAGACTCCGCCGCCGGCGGACCCCGCGCGCTTGTTCAGCCAGACTGAGGAGACGCACCTCAGACTGGCCGGACTCGCGGCGGACTTGGGGACGGAGGTCGCCGACCCGGTCTGCTTCCCTCTTCCGAGCCAACCCACGCGCTTCACCGACGCGCCCGCTCTCGAATCGCTGGAGTCTCGCCTGCGCGATTCGGCCATGATGCCCGCGGGGCGTGTGAAGCCCGCCGGGCGGGCAATGCCTGCGGGGAAGCGCGATCCGCGGAACGTCGAGGGAATCGGGGTCGCCCCCTGCCCGCCGGCGCCCCTTCCCCCCATCGTCTGCGCCGAAGCCGCCGGTCGCCGCGAGGAGGTCGAGGCCGTCGCCCGCGTGATCCGCCGCCTCTGCCGCGAGGAGGGAAGCCGCTATCGCGACCTTGCCGTGATCCTCCGCGACCTCGACATCTACCACCCTCTGATCCGCTCCATCTTCGCGCGGCACGAGATCCCCTACTTCATCGACCGCCGCCGCAGCATCGCCCACCATCCGCTGGTCGAACTGGTCCGATCGGCCTTGCGCGTCGTGACGAAGAACTGGTCGCCGGAAGACGTCATCCACTATCTGAAGACGGACTTCGCCCCCGTCGATCGTTTTGAGGCGGACGAAGTGGAGAACTGCGTCCTGGAGCGCGGAGTGCGAGGCCGGCGTTGGTGGACGGACAGGACGTGGCAGTCGCGCTCTGGGAAACGCGCCCGCACGGAATCGGCTGAACCCCCCGGCGAAGAACCTCCGGGGGCGGGATCGGCAGCGCAGACGGGCCAAGACGGCGGGAAAGCGCGTTCGCTGGATGAGATCCGCGCCCTCGCTCTGGCGCCCCTCGTGAGCCTTGAAGAACAACTCACACGCTCCCCGGGCGAGTTGGATGCTCGGACCCCATCCGCCCCGCGGACCATTTCCCCCGCGCTCTCTCCGCCCGCGCTCGTTCAGGCTGTCGAGGATTTCCTGGACCGCCTCGAATGCGGAACGAAGATCCGAACCTGGGCGATGGAAGAGCGCGCCCGGGGCGCGTTCGAAAAGGCCGAAGAGCACGAACAGACCTGGAGCGAGGCCATGGCGCTGCTCGAGCAAACCGCCATGGCGCTCGGCGAGGACCCCGTGCCCGTGGAGGATTTCGCGGACATTCTGGAAAGCGGCTTGGCCGGTCTCACCCTTGGACTGGCCCCCCCTTCTCTCGACCAAGTCCTGGTCGGGACCATCGAGCGCTCGCGCCAGCCCAATCTGCAGACCGTTTTCGTCCTGGGGATGAATGAAGGCATTTTCCCTCGCATCGCCGCGGAAG
>DATKZW010000252.1:0-2505 GCA_035527775.1 Sumerlaeia bacterium
CCCTCCGCCCGAGCGATAGCATCGAGAAACGGATGCGGGCGCATCTACTATGGGCTGCCATGCACTTCGCTGAACCTTCCGATGGCAAGAGGCATTCCGTGCTGATTTCGGTGACCGAGCACCCGGAATGGTACGCGCAGACGTTCCTCCACCTTCTCACAGATGATTGGGCTGGTATTCGCTGTCCGCAATTCTTCGCGCCGCCAAAAGAGGGACGGGGCCAGGACCTCTTGTCTCTTTGCCTGGACTCATGCGCTGACTGCTTCGGTTCGGATTCGCGCGAACACCAGCTCCTGGAAAGGGGGATTGTCCTTCATCATGGCAAGAGGCCCCCCATTATGTCGTGTCTTCTTATCGAGTGGGTGCGTTACATTTCAGTTAGCTCCCTTATGCGGCTATGGTGGACGGCGCCAGGTCCAGCACCGGGATCGGCGCGGGCCACATCCTCTCCCAGCGGTCGTCGCCCGAGAGGGTCGCCGCCTTCACCACGTGAAGGGCGTCGGCCCGCTTCCGCGTGAGGGCGCATCCGCGCATGCTTGACGCGGTCGCCGAACTGACCGCACGCCGACTCCACCGAGCCGGAGCCGATGGGCCATCCCTTCTTCCGGTACTCGGGATAGTCCATCGTCTCGTGGTGCTTCTCGAAATACATCGCGTGCTCCCAAAGCTTCTTCGCGTCCGGATCGGAGTCGAGCTCCGAAAGCGCGTCCGGCCTCGGGCGGAGGCGCGAGGCGAAGCCGACGAGCCGCTTCGCCACGCCCTTCGCCTCGCCGTTCCAGAGACTGCTCCTGAGATCCAGGAAGAACTCGAAACGCTTCTTCTTCTTCGCCTCGCCCGCGCCTTTGACGACGGCCGCAACGTCGCCCAGCCTTTCGGCCCCGTGCCGGGCGCGGAACTCGCCCGACGTTGGTCCGACGCTCCGCGTCGGGGAAGAAGTCCGTGATCACCTGCTTCTTCACGTCCGCCGCGTAGCGTCGAGTCCACTAAGGAAGGATACCCGACACGGCGAACTCGCGGTCGATCATCTCGGGCATGCCGCCGCGCAGCGCCCGGCCTTCGGGTGCCCGTGATCCCCGAGGAAGATGGCCTGCTTCGCTTGCCTGATCCCGCGCCTGTCGGCCTCCGTGCGGAGGTCGCGGCCGAAGGCATGAGAGTCCTTGGTCGTCGCGACGTACGTCTTGACGAGTTCTTTGGGCTTCGTGTAGCTGCCCATGTCGGGTATCCTCTGCTGGTGGACTTGACGCTACGCGGCGTCGGGTTCCATCTTGCCCGCGCCCGGCGCGGATCACGACGCCCACCTTGTTCTCGCGCCCGGTGGGTCCGCACCTCTTGTGTGGTCCGGACCTGCGGGCCAGCCGCGGTCGCGCTCGCGCGGCGTGATCCCGTCGTCGGCCGCTGGGGCCCCGGATTCGGCCTCGGACGGGCAATCCGCGGGCGTCGCCTTGCTGGTATCGCCCTCCTTGCGCTTCTTCCTCTTGTCGGCCTCGTTCGTCCGGTACCGCGCGCCGTCGGGCTCGATGACAAGAAGCTCCGCCGGGTTCTTCGGCGCCTGCTTCACGGCGGCCAACATCGCCTCGGGACCGTAGAGTTCGGAGTGGACCTGCGTGCCCGCCTTCTCGAGGACGCGTCCCGCCTGGACGTGACTGATCGTGCAGCCGAAGACCTCTATGCCCTTGGCGCTCTCGCGGTAGTCGTCGTCCGCCAGTCGTTCGAGAAGGTGACGCTCAACCCGCGGCGTGAGTTTGCCCTCGGGGATGCCGAGACGTTTATCGAGGGGGGAAAATCCCGACCTTGAGGTCGGGGAAGTGCAGATAGGAGCGCCTGTATCTTACCTCGCCTCGCGCGGTCCTAATCCCCCTTTCCTTATCCTGCATGCGCGTCATGCGGAGGTTCTCGGGTTTCTTTCCCGCGGCGAGGTCGGGATCGGCGTTCTTCAAGGCCTCCCGCCGGGCCTCTGCGATCTCCGCGTCGGTCGGTGGAGGCTGGGCCGCGAGGGCCTCGAGCATGGAGGCTTTTGCCACGAGGTCGCCGACGGCGGCCGAGTTGGCCTCGATAGTGTTGAAGTCGAGCCCGGCGACTGTCGGATCATTGCGCTCGATCATCTGGACGATGTGCGGCTTGAGCTTCCGGCAGAGCGCGTCCGCTCTCTTGCTCGCGGAGGAAGCCCGCTTCTTCCTGGACCTTCCCATCTGACCATCCTCCTCACCACCCCCCTCCTATTGGGATATGTCGGGCGGTTGGGCGGCTAACTGAAATGTAACGCACCCCATCCCCAGTTTGATATGTCCTAAAGGCGGAAGGGCTCCTTTCCGATGAATCGGGTGGAAATCTCGATTCGAAGGGAGGAGCCCGTGTTCCGCCACAGCGTCGTCGCCTGGGTCGTCAACGCCTGTAGTCTTCTTCGGCTGTCCCAGTCCAAGGCTTTAGCGCAAATCGTCTTCGGCACGATGAAGTGCCGCCGTGTCTCGCAGGCCGACATCGGCCGCGCGATGGAGACGGGGACAG
>DATKZW010000253.1:0-8432 GCA_035527775.1 Sumerlaeia bacterium
CAGCAGAGGTGGAGACAAGACTCATGGTTGGGTGGAAAAGCCGAATTCCGCTGAGATGGAAAACCCACGCCTTGTATTGCTTGAACCGCGTGGGTCGGCTGGGTGAGATTCTTCGCTGCCTCTTCGTAGCGCCGAAGGAGAGCAAACGCTTTCACGTCGTCTCCTGCGAGCGCCACGCGGGCGAAGCCGCCGGATCCGTCTTCTGCCCCGGTGCGCGCCCCTACGAGAAACCGTAAGAACCTCCGCGCGATTTCCCCGACAGGGGCGATGAGAGCGTTGCGGAACGGGCCGCCCCGGCGGATGGCATCGGCCCGTTCCCGGGCGCTTCGCCTCTACCCCTCTGGGCGGCGGGGCTGGAGACCGGCTTCGATCTCGCCGCACAGATCGTCGAGAAGCGCTCCGTAGGCCTCCAGGAAGTGTGAGCGGGAGAAGTGTTGCGCCGCCTCGCGCCGGACGTCTTCCCGGCGCGGCTCTCGGAAGGGTCCGGCCTGCAGCGTCGCGTAGACGCTCGGCCAGGTCTCGGGGGCGTCGGGATCCATGACAACCCCCATGCAGGGGCGCCCCTCGATGTGGCCGATGGCGTCGGAAACCCCCTTCGTCGTCAGGACCGGCAGGCCCGTGAGCCAGTACTCCGCCAGCTTCGTCGGCGACGCATAGTGGTTGATGGGCAGACTCTCGCGCAGCAGCATGCCGACATCGGCGGCCATCAGGTGCGAGGCCACCTCCTCGAAGGGGACGCTCCGGACCAGAACGTCGCGCTGGCCGATTCCCACCGACTCGGTCAGACGGCGGGCCTCTTCGGCTTGAGGAGTCAGAAGGAGAAGAAAGGCGGCGGGGTCGATCTCGCGGAAAGCCCGGAACGCCTGCAACGTCTCCACGGCCATCTGATACGGGGCGAGGGAGCCGTTGTAGGCGAAA
The DNA here is from genome assembly GCA_035527775.1 of Sumerlaeia bacterium. Lineage (GTDB taxonomy): Bacteria > Sumerlaeota > Sumerlaeia > UBA8349 > UBA8349 > DATKZW01. The sequence continues at coordinate 919 of DATKZW010000253.1, forward strand.
ACTCTTCGGTCCTGAACGCCCAGGCTCTCGCGCATCTCTCGTCGCGTCGCTGCGGAGAAGCGGAACTGCGTCTCGTCGGCGCCCACGCGCAGCACGCGGACTTTCCCGGCATCCTCGGGGAAAGACTTCCGGTAGTAGTCGGCCAGCGCCTCGGAGACGCACAGGACGCGGTCCGCCGCGTGCGTGCCTTCGGCTTGCCAGTGCGCGAAGCGCCGCCTCTTCCACGCCCGCGGGGCCCGCAACAACGGCGAGGGCTTGCGCTCGCAACGGTAATCGTACTCGCAGAGCTTCTCGCCGAGGATCTCGTTGACCATCCGCACGTTCGGCCACCGCCGACGGAAGGGCAGGGCGATGTTCGACGCGTACTCCGAGCGGCAGTGGAGGATGACGGGCCGCCCTCCGCGAAGGTCCGCGCCCAGCCAGCGAGCCATCCGCCATCGCGCGTAGGCCGTCGACTGGGGCCCGAAGTCCGCGAGATAGATGAACCGCGTCTCGCCGGGGATCCGCGGGCGGGTCCTCTCCAGGCACGCCTGGTTCCTCCTGTGGGAAAGCCAACCGGTCTGAAGGTTGCCGAAGAGAAGAAAGTCGAAGCGCCGGCCGCGCTGGTGAATCTGCTCGATCACGCGCACGGCCTGCGGCTCGATCACGGGCGAAGAGAAACCCTCACAGCATACGTAAACCAGACGGGGCTTCATGGGATGCCGTGTGTTGAGGGGAACGCCGGAAGGCGGGTCCCGAGTCTCCGGGGAATGCGATCCGCGCCGCGGAATCATTCCTCCGGGCAGAGTGAGACCACCATACGCCAGGCGCCGGCGCAAGCACGAGGGAAAAGTCCCTGCCGAAGGCTGTCGGCAGCGCTTTCGCAGTGGGATTGAAACGGGAGGATTCGGCTTTCGAGCGCCCCGCGCTTTGGAATTGCGGAATCGACTGCGAACGGTCCATACTGCCGACGGGAAAGGAGTTGCGGAGGAATGGGAAAGCGCAGACCGAAGAAGAAGATCTCGGCCAGATCCCGTTCTTCCAGGCGCCCGAGTCTCGCCCGCACGGCGGTCCGGGCGGCAGCCGGCGCTTGGCGGTCCCACGCCGACAGCGTGCTCCTCGTTTTGGGGATCACCCATATCCTGATCTTTCTCGTGTTCCTTGCCTTGCTTGGGGGAGCATTTGCCCCCCAGCCGCCATCTCAGCCCTTTGGCGCCACGCCCCGCGAACGCGGCGAGACAAAGGCCTCGGGGGAAGAGAATGGCGATCGTTCCCTTTCACCGGCCGCCGCGGCCGGCTATGGCCTCTATTCCGGCCTCTTGTGGGGCGCAGCTTGGTGGCGGCGGCGGGCCATCGGCCGACGCATGTTCCGCCTGATCGCCATGATTCTGACTCCCGGCACGGCTTTCATCATTGTCTACGTCATCGTACGCTTGGCCGCTGGAGAATCGTGAGCGGGCCGACGCGGCGCGATTCGCCAGGCCCTCCCTGACGGCAAGAACCCGGCGAGGATCTCTCGCCGGGTTGCCGATCTTCGAAAGGATCTCGGCCTTCCGGCGCTCGGTGCGCCGGGGGACCGGCCTCCCGCCTCCGTCTGGCCGTTTTCAGGAAAGGCTCTCCCCTTTTTGAGGAGAGGTTTTCACTTTTCGCCCAGAAGGGCATTCGCCTTTTTCACCAGGCGGGATTGCTGGCGGGCGGCTTTGTTGGGGTGGATGATGCCTTTCTTAGCGCTGCGGCCGATCAGGGAAAGAGCCTTGGGCAAAGCGGCTTTCACCTTCTCCGGGTCGCCGCTCTCCAGTGCGGCGTTTACCTGCTTGAGGGTCGTGCGGAAGGCCGACATGGCGGCCTTGTTGCGCTGAGTGCGCCGGGCGTCTTGCTTTAAGCGTTTTTTCGCCGATTTAAGGACTGGCATAGGATCAATGCTTTCTTCCTCCGCAAGCGAAGGCGAATTTCTCCCCCCCCGGCGTCTTCCAACGTGGGGCGGGCCCTGCTATCTATCGAAACCAACGCCCCGGGTCAAGGGCAAAGTTGGGGCCTTAAGGAGAAATCCGCGCGGCGCAGGTCCGTGGGCGCGCGCCGAGAGAGCGCGTTCTGCCGTTCTCCCCCCTTGCCGCACGCCGGCCCAAATAACGGTTGTCATTCCCTTCGGCGGGCTAGTATACTCCCGGTCCCAAGCCTGGACTGAGGGGCAGCGAGACCTCCCATTCGGGCCTGCTCGGGCTCGCCCGGACTCCCAGTGGGAGATAAAGGAAGGAATAACGGTATGGCCAGACAAAACGCAAAGAGAACGCCGAAGACGGGCGCTTTGAACCGCCGGGAATTCCTGCGTTCGGCCGCGGTCGGCGCGGCCGCGGCGAGTCTTCCCGCCATTAGCATGATCCCCGCCTCGGCTCTCGGCGCGGAGGGGCGCGTCGCGCCGAGCAATCGCATCGTGATGGGTTGCATCGGCGTCGGCGGCATGGGCACGGGCAACATGAACGGCTTCCTGAGCAAGAGCGAAGCGCAGGTCGTGGCCGTCTGCGACGTGGACCGCAAGCACCGCGACGGGGCGAAGAAGATCGTGGACGAGAAGTACGGCAACGCCGATTGCAAGGCCTACCACGATTTCCGCGATCTGATCGGGCGGGGCGATCTGGATGCCGTCTCTTTGGCTCTGCCCGACCACTGGCACGCCATACCCGCCATCGCGGCGGCCCGAGCCGGTCTCGACATGTATGGGGAGAAGCCGCTCTCGCGCTCGATCCGCGAAAGCCGCGCCATCTGCGACGCCGTCCATCGCCACGGGCGAATCTGGCAGACGGGCAGCTGGCAGCGCTCCCAACCCAATTTCCGTCACGCCTGCGAGCTGGTCCGCAACGGTTTCATCGGGAAGGTGCATTCCGTGACGGTCGGGCTGCCCAACGGCAGCGGCTGCGGCCACATGCCGATCCAGCCCGTGCCCGAGAACCTGGACTGGGAGTTCTGGCTGGGACCGGCGCCCTGGTCGCCCTATCGAGGGGTTTCTCACTGGAACTGGCGATGGATCCTGGATTACTCGGGCGGTCAGTTGACGGACTGGGCGGGCCATCACATCGACATCGCCCATTGGGGACTCGGTTTTGACCGGACCGGCCCGATCGAGATCGAGGGGAAGGGCGAGTACCCCGAGTCGGGCCTTTACGACGTTCCGATCTCTTACAAGTTCACCTGCAAGTACGAGGGGGGGGTGACGATCACCGTGGGCAGTGGCTCCGAGATCGGCCACGGCGGCGCCAAATGGTACGGCGAAGACGGCTGGGTCTGGGTTGACCGCGGCGGCATCGACGCCTCGGACAAGCGCCTGCTGGATCGAGGCGTCATCGGCCCAAACCATATCCGGCTCTACGACAGCGCCGACCACCACCGGAACTTCCTCGATTGCGTCAAGAGCCGCAAGGAGACCATCGCGCCCGCCGAGACGGCGTGCCGGTCCATCAGCGTGGGTCATCTGGGCGAGATCGCCATGCTGACGGGACGCAAGATCAAGTGGGACCCCGTCAAAGAGGAAATCATCGGCGATCCAGGCGCCAGCGCGCTCTTGCGTCGTTCGTACCGAGAGCCTTGGACTTTGTAGAGCGCCCCGGCCGACCGGGGGCGGAAGAGGCAACCGAAGTCGTGAAGCCTCGGGATGTAAGAGGCTCTAACAGAAAGAGACCATGGGGAGGCGGCATGGGCATCTTGCCCATGAAACAGGGGCGGGACGCCCGTGCCGCTTTCCTTCTCTTAGCGCCTCCAAGAACTCTGGAAGGGATCGATCATGAACAGTCGCCACAATCTCGGACGTTTCCTGCTTGCCGGCCTCGGGATCCTGGCCGCGCTCACGGCCGCGGCGTGCCATCGCATGGCCGCGCCTCTAGCCGAAGCGGACCTTGACGCGGAGGGAAAGAGAATCGTCGCCGCCATGCCGGCCAAACCCTCCGTTCGACCGGATAAAGCGCGGAAGGTCCTGGTCTTTTCGCGGACCGAAGGCTTCCGTCATGGTTCGACGCCGGTCGCCAACAAGGCCTTCGAGATCATGGGAAAGAAAACGGGCGCTTTTGAGGCGGTCGTGTCGGAGGACATGAAGATGTTCGACCCCGAGTCGCTCCGGCAGTTTGACGCCGTCCTGTTCAACAACACGACCCGTCTGTCCTTTGAGGACCCGCGGCATCGCCAGGCTCTGATGGACTTCGTGAAAGGGGGCAAGGGCGTCATCGGCGTCCACGCCGCCACGGACAATTTCTACAACTGGCGCGAGGCGGCGGAAATGATGGGCGGCCTCTTCGACGGGCATCCCTGGGGCGGCGGCGGAACGTGGGCCGTCAAGATCGACGAACCGAAGCACCCCCTGAATGAGGCTTTCGGCGGCAAAGGCTTCCTGATCAAGGACGAGATTTACCAGATCACGGGGCCCTACGGTCGCGACACGCACCGCGTGCTTCTCAGTCTCGATATGACGAACCCGCGCAATCCGGACGGCAAGCGGACGGACGGGGACAACGCCATCTCCTGGATCCGCACTTTCGGAAAAGGGCGCGTTTTCTACTGCTCCCTCGGCCACAACAACGAGATTTTCTGGGATGAAGCGGTTCTCCGGCATTTTCTCGACGGCATCCAGTTCGCCATCGGCGACCTGAAAGCGGACGCCACGCCGAGCGCCCAACTGAAGAAGAAAGCCCAGCCCGCGCTGACGACCGACCGTGGCGGGGTCGAAGATCCTTGTGAGATTGCGATGCGCTACGATTTCGATCAGAGCCGCGCCTACCTGTCAGTAATCGAATCCAGAATCCGCTCGGGGATCGGGCCGAAGGAGTCCCGGATCATCGAGGACGCGATGATCGACATTCTCGAATCGCCGGAATCCTCCTTCGCGGCGAAGCAGTTCGCCTGCCGCACGTTGCGCAACGTGGGAACGAAACGATCGGTTCCGGCGTTGACGAAGATGCTGGGCTACAAGAAGATTGCCCACATGGCGCGTTATGCGCTGGAATTCAGGCCGTACAGCGAAGTGGACCGCGCGTTGCGCCGCGCGCTCGGCGACCTGGACGGCGAACTGCGGATCGGCGTGATTTCCACGATCTCCAACCGGGGCGACCGCAAAGCGGTTGGGAGACTCGCCAAACTCGCAGCCGGCCGCGACGAGACCGAAGCCCGGGCGGCCATTGCGGCCTTGGGCCGCATCGGCGGGGCAAAGGCGGCAGAGACTCTCGCACGCCTTGCCGTTCCCGAGAGTCTCGAAGCGCTGAGGATGGACTCCTATCTTCTCTGCGCCGACAAGTTCCTGGCTGAAGGCAGGATGCAGGAGGCCCGGGCCATCTATCGGGAAATGAGCCGTGTGGGCCGCCCCACGCCCACGCGCATTGCGGCGCTTCGCGGGATTGTGCGAGTGGACAAGGAAAACTCCATCGCTGCCCTCGAGGCGGCGCTGAAGGACCCTGACCGGGACCTGGGGGAGGCGGCGGGAAAGTTCGCGGCCGATGTCCCCGGCGAGCAGGCGACGAAGATTCTGGCACAGCGCCTTCCTTCCTTCCCCCCAGACGCTTGCGTGGCCGTCTTGGCCTCGTTGGCGGCCCGGGGCGATCGGGCGGCGACGCCGGCGGTGGTCAAAGCAACGCAGAGCCGAAACCCATCGGTGCGCTTGGCCGCCATTCGCGCCCTGGCCGCTCTGGGGGACGCGTCCACGGCGCCGTTGCTGGCGCGGCTGGCCGCCTCGGAGGACGAGGAGGTCGGCAAGACGGCGGCCACAAGCCTGAACGAGCTCAGCGCCAACGGCGTGGACGCCGCCATCCTTGAACGGATGGCGAGCGCCGACGGCCCGACCCGCGCCGCTCTCGTGCGCGCCATGGTGGCGCGCCGCTCTCCAGGCGCCGTCGATATGCTGGTGAAGTCTGCGAAGGACCCAGAGCCCGCGGTGCGCGAGGAGTCGCTCAAAGGTTTGGGCGATCTGGCCGAGCCGAAGCACGTCCCGACGCTGGTGCGTTTGCTGGTCGAGACGCAGACCGAGGCGGACCTCAAGGCCGCCGAGAAAGCGCTCCTCGAGGCGAGCAGACGGGTCAACGACGAAGAGCAACGCATTGACAACCTGCTGGCGCCGATCGCCGACGCCCCCGCGGCGGCGCGCGCCTCCTTGATCTCGCTTCTCGGCAAGTTCGGCGGCGAGAAAGCCGTTGAACCGGCGACGGCCGCACTGAAGGACCAGGACGCCGGGGTTCGAGACGCGGCGATTCACGCCTTGGCGGACTGGCCTGATTCGGCGCCGATGGCCACGCTGCTCGATCTCTCGAAGAGCGCCGAGACGGAAATCCAGCGCATCCTCGCTCTTCGCGGCTACATCCGCATGGTCGGCCTCCCAAGCGACCTGCCGGTCGCAGAGACGCTGGCGAATTACCAGAAGGCCATGAAGGTCGCTACCCGCCAGGAAGAAAAGAAGATGGCGCTCGATGCGGTCTCCAAGGATCCCGCGTTCGAGACTCTGGCGTTTGTCGAACGATACCTGAAAGACGCCGTTATCGCCAAGGAGGCCCGGGCCGCCTATCGGGACGTCTTCCGCAAGGCGATCGACCGATCGGGCTGGAAAGCGACGGCGTCGGCGAACGGAGGCGATGCGAAAAATGCCATTGACGGGGATCCCCGCACCCGCTGGACGACCGGGGAAAACCAGGCGCCGGGTCAATGGTTCTGCGTAGACCTGGGATCGGAGCAGGAGATCGCCCAAGTCGTCGTCGACGCCGGCCGCTGGCGCGGCGACTATCCCCGCGGCTACGAAGTGTATCTCTCGAAGGACGGCAAGGAATGGGGCGAAGCCGTTGTCGAGGGAGAGGGAAGGCAGGCGCGCATCGATGTCGATCTCGCTTCGGTGCGCGGGCAACACGTCAAGGTGGTCCAGAGCGGAACCGCGGACGGCTCACATTGGTCGATTGACGACTTCATCGTGGTCGGTTGCGCTTCCGGCGGGAGTCTGCAACACGCCTTCGAGATCCTGAAGGGACTGCCTGAGGACAAGGCCGGGAACTGAGGAGATGGAGAAACGCGGTCTTTCCCCCGACGTGACGCCAACCGAATATCTCGAATACTGGGAGCGAGAGTTGGGCAATTAAGAAGAGGAGAGGAGCAAAACACTCATGAAACTGCGGGACAGAAAGCGATTGGGATTCCTTTCGGCAGGCCTCGCGCTGGCGGCCTTCACGGCGGTCTCCGTATGCCACGGGCAGAGCTTCGGAAGCTCTTGGCCGGAGCATACCCAACGCACGTGGGTTGGGCCTGAATACTGGGCGAACCGGTTGCAGGACTGGCGGGTTTCGCGAGGGCGTCTGGAGTGTCTCGAAGCCCAGCCGGCCAAGCCCTGGCGAACCGTCCACCTGCTGACACGGCGTCTTGGAGAACGGGAACAGGGCTTCGTCCTGAGAGTACGGGCGGGCTTTCTGGGGGAAACGGAAGAAGCGCCGGCCGACGCCATGGCCGGTTTCCTCATCGGCGTCGGAGGGAAGGGGCTCGACTACCGCGCCGCCGCTCTCGCGCATCACTCGCCCGGCCCTGGC
>DATKZW010000254.1:0-6974 GCA_035527775.1 Sumerlaeia bacterium
AGAAGTCGTGCTGAGGAAAGCGCTGGCGATCGCGCCAGTCAGCCGGTCCGACCCCATGCCGATTCCCATCGACGCCATCGAGGCGCGGATTGTCCAGGGGACATGGTCCGCTCCCAAGGCGGGCGACACGGTGACGCGGGCGGACGGGAAGGTCCAGACGTGGGAAGAGATTGAGGCGGACGGCGCCGGTCGATTCACAACCGAGCAGGAAGCCAAACCGGGCGCGGAAGGCCCCTTCCGGCGATACACTCCGTTGCGCTACGGGTATCTCTTCATGACGGTGGAATCCGAGGCCCGACGTCCCATGATCCTCGCCGCCGAAGGCCACGCGGCTGTTTGCGTCAACGGCGCGCCGCGTTGCGGCAATCGCTACAAGAGCGACTATGTTCGGATTCCCGTTCTTCTTAACCGCGGGAGCAACGAATTCCTTTTTGAATGCGCCTGGCGCGGCGGCGGCCTCAGCGCCAAACTGACGACCCCTGAGAAGCCCATTGCTCTTGGCGGCGACCCCACGCTGCCCGACCTGATCGTGGGAGAGAAAACGAACACGTGGGGCGCTCTTCTGTTGACGAACGCCACCGAGGAAGCCCTGACCGACCTGTCGATCGAGAGCGAGCTCGCGCTCGGCGCCGCCTCACCGGGTCCGGCGAGCGCCGCGAAGGCCGCCGTCCGATTGCCCGTCATCCCCCCCCTGAGCGTGCGCAAGATCGGGTTCCGAATCGAGGGACCCGCCCCCGAGAAAACGGGCCGTTGCGGGGTGAACCTGAGGCTTGTGCGCGGGGCGGGCGGGGATGATGCGCTCGCCGAGACATCGGTCCCCCTTCGCGTCAGCGAGGCGCGAGAGAACCACAAGCGGACCTTTGTGAGCAAGATCGACGGCAGCGTGCAGTACTACGCCTTGAACCCCGCGCGATCCCTCGATCCCGGAACGGCCGAGCCTCCAGCCTTGTTCCTCTCGGTGCACGGCGCCGCCGTGGAGGCCACCAACCAGGCCAATTCCTACGGATCCAAGACGTGGGGACACATCGTGGCGCCGACCAACCGCCGCCCTTACGGATTCAGCTGGGAGGACTGGGGCCGGATGGACGCCCTGGAGGTCCTCGACATCGCCTGCGACCTGCTGAAACCCGACCCCCGGCGCATTTACGTTTCCGGCCATTCCATGGGCGGACACGGCTCATGGTATCTCGGATCGACCTACCCCGGTCGCTTCGCGGCCATCGGACCGTGCTCGGGACGGGGAGCGCCCTCGATGCGGGTCCGCTGGGAGGGAGAGACGCAATACGAGGAGCTGGATGTCAAGGCCATGACGCCGATGGAGAAGATGCTCCTCCGGGCGGCCTCGCCGAGCAACATCACTGACAGACTCACGCGCAACCTGCAGGGTCTCGGCGTGTATATCGTCCACGGCGAAGCGGACGAGACCGTTCCCGTGGAAGAGTCGCGGAAAATGGTCGAGCATCTGAAGGGATTCCACGAGGACTTCCACTATCATGAGGAGCCGGGCGCCGGACACTGGTGGGAGAGCCTGGACGAACCGGGCGCCGAGTGCCAGGACTGGCCCGCGATGTACGATTTCTTCGCCCGTCACACGATCCCTTCGAACGAGTCCACGCGCCACGTGGAGTTTCACACGGCCAACCCAGGCATATCGGCTTGGCGGCAATGGGCTTGCATCGAAGCCCAGATCCATCCTCTCGAGCCGAGCTCGGTCTATCTGCGCTACGATCCCTGGAAGCTGCGCTTCGCGGGAACGACTGACAATGTGGCGCGTCTGGCGCTCGACTTGGCTCACGCGATCCCGGACGACTCCCTCCAGGTCGAGCTTGACGGACAGCGTCTGGCGCAGATCCCCTTCCCCGCCGAGAAACGGGTCTGGCTGGCGCGAGAAGGCAAAAAGTGGAGCGTCGCAGCCAAACCGTCGCCCGACCTCAAGGGGCCTCATCGCTACGGCCCCTTCAAAGAAGCGTTCCAGAATCGCTTCGTGCTCGTCTACGGCGCGCAGGGAACTCCCGAGGAGAACGCGTGGGCCCTCAACAAGGCGCGTTACGACGCCGAGCAGTTCTGGACCGGCGCGAACGGGGCGCCTGAGATAGTCGCGGACAAGGACTTCGATCCCGCCGTCGACCCGGATCGCGCCGTGATTCTCTACGGCAACGCCGACACCAACGCCGCATGGAAGGTCTTGCTGAAAGAGAGCCCCGTTCAGGTGAAGCGCGGCGAAGTGCGAATCGGCGGCCGGAGGATTGCGGGGGACGATCTGGCTTGCCTTTGCGTGCGCCCGCGTCCGGGAAGCGATGCGGCCTGCGTGGCTTTCGTGTCCGGCTCGGGCATGCTCGGCATGCGGCTGACGGATCGATTGCCGTACCTTGCCGGCGGTCCGGCTTTCCCCGATTGCGTCGTTCTGGACCCGACAAGTTTGTCGAAGGGCGCCGAGGGCGTGCGCGCCGCGGGCTTCTTCGGTCTGGACTGGGGCGTGGAATCGGGAGAGTTTGCTTGGAAGGAGTAGACGCATTCGGACGAGCGGCGCGCCGATGGCGCTCGGTCGCCGTTAAGGGCGCCGCCTTCCTGATCGTTCAACATCTCTCCAAAGGAGAACGCAATATCGTGAGACGCTCATTTCGGATCATCAGCATGAAAACCTCACTTCTCGGCTTGCTTGTGCTCGGACTCATTGCTTGTACAAGCGTTCCGAACGTGACAGACGCCGGCGCCGACGGGCTAGATCCCTCATCCGATTCGAAAGGCCCGACGGCCCCCCTCAGCGCGAGAGCGAAGACAGCCATTGCCCGCATGCCCAAAGAGTACGGCGGCGAGTTGCAGAAGGCCCTCGCCGCGGCGGGGGAGAACCAGAGCGAACTGATCGGCGCCATGGAGAAGGCCAAGAACGAGCGCCGCGAAGGCGTGGCGTTTCTCATTGCCAATATGCCGCGACGCGACCTCGTCAGCCTGAAGAGCGATTTCATCCTGAGAAACGTCGAGTGCGCCTATCTGGCCCGCGAGAAGAGCCCGTGGGGACGCGACATCCCCAACGACCTTTTCCTCAACTACGTGCTTCCCTACGTCAACGTCAACGAACGTCGCGACGACTGGCGCCAGGATTTCTACGAGCGATTCATGCCGGTCGTCCAGGAATGCAAAACGCCGAGCGAGGCGGCGCTCACGCTGAACAAGGAGGTCTTCGAACGGCTGAACGTGAAATACCATGCAAGCAAACGGCCCAAACCGGATCAGAGCCCCTACGAGACGCTCGAGGCCGAGGGCTATGCCTCCTGCACGGGGCTTTCCATCATGCTGACGGACGCCTGCCGCGCCGTCGGCGTTCCGGCGCGGGTTGCGGGCACGCCGATGTGGACGACGGTGCGAGGCAATCACACGTGGGTCGAGATCTGGGACGAGGGATGGCATTACATCGGCGCCGCCGAGCAGAGCCCCCTCAGCCGCGCGTGGTTCGGCGAACGAGCGGCGGAGGCGATCGACGGCGACATGCGGCATCAGATCTACGCGGCGTCCTTCCGCAAGACGTCCCTCCCCTTCCCGCTCGTGTGGGATCGCGACATCCAGTACGTCCCGGCGCGAAACGTCACGCCTTACTATACGTCGCGCCGGAACGTCACTCTGAAAGTCCTCGACAAGTCGGGCGGGAAGCCGTGGAAGGCGATCGTCACCTTCCGTCTGGACGGCGAGACCTACGCCCGCTGCCGCACCGGCAAGGGGGAGGACGCCGCCCAGCTCGAACTCCCCGGCGGCAAGACTTATGAGGCCGACGTCGCGCCGGCGAAGAGTTCCTCCCTCGGGCGCATGTTGCGGAGGGAGAAAGCGTTCACAACGACGGTTGAGACTTCTCAAGAGGACGGACAAGAGATCGTGATCTGCCCGAAGACGGACTGATCTCCGGAAGATCCGCCGCGACCGTTGCGAACCGCGCTCGGCGTGGGCCGCAGGTCCCCTTAAGGAAACGCCATGACCGCGGAAGACGATCGTTGGAAGGCAATGAACTTCGAGGGGCCGGAGTACATCCCGGTCGGGGTGTCTCTTCTCCCGGCCACGTGGCGCAAGCATGGCGGCGCCCTCGCCGACTTGGCGAAGCGACACCCGATCCTCTTTGGCGACGGGGAGGTCGATCCCGAGGAACGCGGCCGGGCCGGCGGAACGTACGTCGAAGGCAGCCACGTGGACGAATGGGGCTGTGTCTGGACGAACGTGGCCGAGGGCATGGAGGCGATCGTCACCGGTCATCCCGTGGCGACGCGCGCCGACGTGCATCGTCTGAAAGCCCCCGAGGAAATCACTCCGCATTTCCCCCACGGGTTCATGTTTCTGCGGCTGACGGACCTGCGCGGCTTCGAGGAAGTGATGCTCGACTTCGCCGAAGAGCCGCCGGAACTCCAGATGTTGATCGACGTCGTCCTCGGCCACAACGTCCGGAAACTCGAGAAACTGCTGGCCCAGCGCGAGCCCCCGGGCCTTCTTGGCTTCGGCGACGACTTGGGCATGCAGAACAGCTTGCCCATGAGTCCCGAGAAGTGGCGCAAGTTTCTCAAGCCCTGTTACGAGAGGATCTACGGCCCGTGCCGCGAGAGGGGCTTCTCGGTCGCCATGCACAGCGACGGCCACATCGTTGAGATCATCCCCGATCTCATCGAGTGCGGCGTCCAGGTTATCAATCCCCAGATCCGCGCCAACGGGCTGGAGAATCTCGCGAGGGTCTGTAAGGGAAGGGTGTGCGTCAACCTGGATCTCGACCGCCAGATGTTTCCCTTCTGCAAACCGGAAGCCATCGACCCGCACGTGCGCGAAGCGGTCGAAGCGCTCGGATCCCCGCAAGGAGGTCTGTGGCTCTCGGCCGAGTGCGGGCCGGATGTTCCTCTGGAGAACATCGAGGCCATTTGCGTGGCGCTGGAGAAGCGCCGCGCGTACTATGCCCACTGAACCCCCGACTGGGGTCGATTGTCTTTTCGGGGCGGCTGCATGAGAAGAAAACACTCGATTCTGATTGTCGAGGACGAGAAGAACACGCGCGAAGGGCTCCTTTGGAGCCTGGAGGGCGAGAAATACGACCTGGCCGCCGCCGCGAACGCCGAGGAAGCCCTCGAGCGGATCCGATCCCGCCAAATCGACTTGATCGTCACGGATCTGAGAATGCCCGGCATGGACGGCATGAAGCTGCTCGACATTGCGCGGGAAGAGTATCCATCGATCGAGGTCATCATTCTCACCGGCCACGGAACCGTGGAAGGAGCGGTCGAGGCCATCAAGAAAGGCGCCTTCGACTACCTTCTCAAACCCGTGAACCTGGACGAACTGCACCTTCTCGTCGACCGCGTGCTTCTGCAGCACGACCTCAAGGAGGAGAACGAGGCGCTGCGCGAGGAACTCGAGGAGCGCCACGGATTCGGGAACATAATCGGCCGCGCCCCCCGAATGCAGGAGGTCTTCCTGCGCGTGCGTCAGGTTGCGCCGACCCGGGCCAGCGTTCTCCTCACGGGCGAGAGCGGCACGGGCAAGGAGGTCATTGCCGGGGCCATTCACTACAACTCGCCCCGCAAGCACAAGCGGTTCATCAAACTCAACTGCGGCGCCCTGACGACGACGCTTCTCGAAAGCGAACTCTTCGGTCACGAAGCGGGCGCTTTCACCGACGCCCGCAAGCAGAAGATCGGCCGTTTCGAGATGGCCGACGGCGGCACCATCTTCCTCGACGAGATCACCGAAACCGCCCCCGAGTTCCAGATCAAGCTGCTGCGCGTTCTGCAGGAGCAGGAATTCGAGCGCGTCGGCGGCGTCACAACCATCGGCGTCGACGTTCGCGTGATCGCCGCGACGAACCAGAACATCGAGGACGCCGTGAGCGAAGGGCGCTTCCGCGAGGACCTCTACTATCGCCTGAACGTCGTCAAGATCGAGCTGCCTCCTTTGCGCGAGCGGGAAGAGGACATCCCCCTTCTGGCCCAGGCGTTCCTCAAGGAATTCTGCGAGACCAACGGCAAACCCCCGATGAAGATATCACCCAAAGCGCTCGCCGCCTTGCGCCTGTATTCGTGGCCCGGCAACGTGCGCCAGCTGCGCAACGTCATTGAAGGCCTGGTCGTCATGACCTCCGGCAAGGAGATCATGGTGAAGAATCTTCCAGACGAGGTCCGCTCCTCGACCGTCTCGCGACGGGTGGTCCAGCTGCGCGCCGGCGCTTCTCTCGCCGACATGGAGCGAGAGATGATCCGCGTCACCCTCGAAGAAAACAACGGCAACCGCGCCGCCACCGCCCGCGCGCTCGGCGTGGGCCGCAAGACGCTCTATCGCAAAATCGAGGAGTACGGGCTTTGAACATGGGCGATCGGGCTTCCCCAGAAAGCGCGCCGGGCTCGGGAAGCGAAGCGGCTTCCAGAAGCGAAGCGGCCGCATCGTCGGCGAGTGTTGCGGCGGCCGGGCGCGACGCGACGCGAGGCGTCGAGGTCCCGCTGATTGGCGACGTGGACCTTGCCGGCCTTCTGGGAACGGAAGTCGAACGCTTCCCGGAAGCGGAGCGGCGATGGATCGTTCGCGCTTACCGACGGGCGGAGGAGCTGCACGCCGGCCAGAAGCGTCTGTCTGGAGATCCTTACCTTTCCCATCTGATTGCAGCGACCCGCAAAGTGCTGGAGATGGGCTTGGATTGGCAGACGGTCTGCGCCGCGCTGCTGCACGATGCTCTGGAGGATACGCCCTGCACTTACGGAAAGCTGAAGGAGGAGTTCCCCGATCCCATCGCGGACCTGGTTTCGGGAGTCACGAACATCTCGTCCCTGTCCATTCGGTCGAGCCGAGAGGAGCAAACCGAGAATTTCCGCAGGATGATCCTTGCCATGGCGCGCGACATCCGGGTGGTGCTCATCAAACTGGCCGACCGGATGCACAACATGGAGACTCTTCAGTGCCTTCCCCCGGCCAAGCAGAAGGAGATCGCTCGCACAACGATGGAGATCTACGCGCCGCTG
>DATKZW010000255.1:0-4329 GCA_035527775.1 Sumerlaeia bacterium
ATCCCCGGCGCCCGTTCGCGCCGTCGCCGCGTCCGAACTCCCGGGATCCATCTCCACGCAGACGACGACCCCCTCGCCGCCCAGGAAGAACTGCCGTGCCGCTTTGATGAAGAGCCGTAACGGAACGTTCTCGCCCGAAGGAGGCGCCGGGCAGGAGGCGCGCCCGATCTCGCGAAGGGAGATCTGCTTCGTCTTCGATTTCCTGCCCATGCGGTCGATCTTCTGGACATCCTCCACGACCGGGACGGCGGAATGGACCACGAGAATGTTCTCTGTCCGCCCCTCGTCGTAGAGCGCAGAGACCGTCGTCTCTCCCGACAGAACGGCGGGATTCGCCGGAGTGAGCGGGTTGCCGTCCGCGACGCCGAACATCATGCCGGCGTTGTAGTAGCGCTCGCCTTGGGCGAACACCGGCCCGCCGCCTCCGCCGCCCCAGAGGAAATGCAGGAGCTTTCCCGTTTTCCGGTCGAGGACCCCGGCCGTGGAGCGTCCCCCGGGAACGACGAGATAATCGCCGGTGGCGGCCAGGCACCCCTGCGGGACTAGGTTGCTGAAGGACATTGCCCCATGCGGATTGCGCTTCCATTCCATCCCCGTTCCGCTGTTGGACCAGATCTCTTCCCCGGTCTCGGCGTCCAGGGCGTAGTAGAAGATTCCCATGAAGGGCCAGATGCTCGCGGCGAAATACAGCGCGCCGTCGACCAGAACCGGCCCTCCGCGCACCGGCCACGCCGACCCAAGCCGCTGGTTGCCGATCGCCTTCTTGTCCGACGGCCCTGCGAGGAACCTCCACAGGAGCCGCCCGGAGGCCGCGTCGAGACAGTACACACAGCCGTCATCGGAACCGAACCAGACGCGCCCGCCGGCCGCCACCGGCGCAAACCGCACGGGACCGTCGGCGAAAAACCTCCATGCTTCCTCTCCGGTCTCGGTGTGGTAAGCAGTCACGCTGTCCGTGACGTTGGAGGGCACAAACAGCTTCTTCCCCATGGCGACCGGCTCGTAGCAGACGTCGAACTGCAAGCGGGTCTGGCTGGGCGGCCACGCCGGTTTGGCCGGCCCGAGCTCGCGAACCCACTGCAGATGCAGTGGCGCCGGCAGCGTCTCAGGGCTCGCCGCCGTGCGCCCCGCGTCGCACCGCCACATCGGCCAGTCTGCGGCCGCGCCGGGACGAGGCGAACCGGGTCCGTGAGACAGCGCCAGCGCAAAGAGGGTGATCCGGAAAGCGCTGACGCGTCCCCTCTGGAAGATTCGTTTCATCGGGATGTCCATCCCTTCACGGGAGCTCTGACAGGGACCTGACCTCTGGCGAAGCAGAACGTGGGGCGGCGTTTTGAGGCGCACTGCAGGTTCAACAAGGCGGGAGGAAAGGTCCTGGGAGGTCCATTTCTAAACGTCACGCATCGCAGAAAGACGCGGCCCCACGTCGCAACGTCGGGCCGCCTTTTGGGGGGCGAGTTTTCTCATCGCTGTCGGATTCTTTCCTTCCGGCATAGCGCCGAGCGATTCGGATCGTGAGGGTCCACTTCCCGGGCGCGGGGTTCCGCGTCGTGCTCGATCGGCGCCCTTTTTTCCGTCACGACACGCTCAGCCGGATCGGCCGACCTTCCGCCACTTGGCGTGTCAGCGTTGCCAAAGTGTGAAAGGAAACCGGTTTGGCCAGGACATAGTCCACTCCGTGCTGAGCGATCTGGTCCTGATTGAAGTCCTTGCCCCAGCCCGAAGTCAACACGATGGCGACGCCAGGGAAAGCCTTGCGGACTTGGCGCGCAACTTCCCACCCGCTCATCTCGGGCATGCTGAGATCCGTGAAAAGCAAATCGATCCGCTCTTTTTCGAGGAATTTCAGCGCGGCCTGACCCGATTCGGCCATGTGGACGGTATGGCCTTCCTGGCTAAGGACGTCGGAGAAGATCTCGCGGATCGCCGGCTCGTCATCTACGACGAGGATGCTCAGCACGCGCGGCCCCGTCCCCCGGATCCCGCCCTCAACACGGGCCGCCGCTTCGGGAAACCCCCTGATGGGCTGGTGGGGCAGTTCGATTCGGAACGCGGTCCCCTCGTTGGGATGGCTGGAACACTCGATCCTTCCCTCGTGGCGCAGAATGATCCCGTAGGCCACGGACAATCCAAGGCCGGTTCCCTCGCCTCTTTTCGTCGAGAAGAAGGGGTCGAAAACCTGCTTGAGGATCTCCTCGCTCATGCCAACGCCGGTATCGCTCACTGTGAGCAGCACTCGGTCCTCGATCACCGTCCCCTCGAAAACCATTTTCCCCCCTTTGGGCATGGCGTCCAAGGCGTTCATGATCAGGTTCGTGATCACTTCGCGCAGTTCCGTGGCGCTGCCGCGAACGTGGAGCGGTCCGCAGAAGTCGGTTTCGAAACGGTATTGAAGCCCCCGCAATTCCGCTTCGTCTTTCCACCGCGTGCGCGTCATCTGAATGCAATCGCCTATCACGTGAGTCATATCGAGAATCTCGTAAGTTCTGCTGGTGGCCGAGCGCGAGAACTCCTGAATCCGCCGAATGGTGGCCGCCCCGTCATTGGCCGCTCGCTCGATGATTTCCAGGTTTTGGCGCAGGTTGGCGTCCTCGACGGTCTGGCGCATGAGTTGGGTGCGTCCGAGGATGGCCGAAAGAATGTTGTTGAAATCGTGAGCCACGCCGCCGGCCATTTCGCCGAGGGCGGAGAGGCGTTCGGCCCGAATCAAGCGGGTGCGGGCCATTGTCAGGTCTCTGTTGGTTTCGCGCCAGCGATCGCGCAACTCTCTCAAATGGCTCAGCGAGCTCAGGTGGGCCAAGAGCTCCCTCTCGCCCAAGTCGTGGAAGACAACGTCATCGGCGCCGGCGTCAAAAGCGTCTTCCCAAAGCGACGCGTTTCGTCGGCGCAGGCAGATCGCCAGCGGGACAAAGACGTCCTGAAGTTGGGTCTTGATCCGCCGACACAACGCCAGAGCATCAAGCCCCTCGACGCCGTCCGGCCCCCGGTCGTCATGATCGATGATGATGAGCCAAGGCGTCCGCTCCTGGAAGGCATGGAGGAAATCCGATTCGGTCGGGTGAACCGTCAGTCCGTAATCGCCTGGAAGGGGCAGGGCCCTGAACCGAGCGACAAGGTCAGGATCCAGGGACACGACATCGATGCGCGGCTGGCTTTGACCCGCGGCTTCCTCCCTGACGAAGTTCCCCTGTTCCGTGGAGCGATCCGCCTCGCCCGCCACGCCAACTCGATTGCGCCCCGATTCTTTAGCTTGATACAAGGCGCGGTCGGAAAGCTGCAGGAGATGGTCGGCGGTGATTACGGCCGGATTCTGGGTGGAGGCGACGCCGAAGCTGGCCGTCGCCAAGAGCGAAAAGCAGTCGTGCTGGATCCGTTCCGCTTCGAGGCCGGCCCGGAGTTTCTCGGCCAGGTTTCTGGCGCCCCGCCGGTCGGTGTCGGGAAGGATGATTAGGAATTCCTCTCCGCCGTAGCGACCGAAAATGTCCGTCTCGCGGACGAGCCCCTTGAGGCGGTCGGCCACCGCTCGCAGGACGACGTCGCCAAACTTGTGGCCATAGGTGTCGTTAATCTGCTTGAAATGATCCAGGTCGATCATCAAGCAGGAGAGGATCTGGCGGTTGCGGCCGGCGCGCTTGAATTCCAGGCTGAGGCGATTCATCATGTAGCCGCGGTTGTGGAGGCCGGTCAAAGCGTCCGTGATCGATATCTGGCTGAGATCTCGGTTGGAGTGGGCCAGTTCCTGGAGTGTGAAAGCGGAGCGGATCGCGCCGCGCAGGATCAAAGCCAGATGGGAGGCGGGCATCTCCAGGTAGCACAGAGTGTTCGCCACGGGGACGCTCAGGAAGGCGCCCCCTTCTGTGTTCTCGGGCTGCTCGGAGGGCGCATTCGCGGCGGATCCGTCGCCGCCCAGGACCAGAACCAGCGGTACGTAGGGGAAACGTTCCTTGATCTGCCTGGCCAGACGGCTCAGGCGGGATCTCTCAAGCTTGGCGTCGAGTAGAACGGCGGCCGGCTCGATCTCCGCAATCGCCGAGAGAATCCCGTCGGCGGGCTCCAAAACGGCGCAGGGGAATCCCTCAGAGGACAGGCTCTCGAGGAAGGCGTTACAGTCCGTTGCCGGATCCCGCACAAGTGCCGTGTGGTTGAGCGCGCCCATACCTCCTTTCTTTTGACACATCCAGCGCGCAAAAGGAAGAGAATTCCGCGACAGGAATTCCCGGAACAGGGATTTCACTGTCAAGCCACAATAGAAATGTCCCCTCTTTCGCCACATTAGAAATGTCCCCTTGTCTTCTTCCTCCGGACGTGCCGATGTCGTCTCTCTTGCCC
>DATKZW010000256.1:0-8155 GCA_035527775.1 Sumerlaeia bacterium
GTTCACCAGCATCTGGAAAGCCAACGTCATTCTCTACCCCCTTATTCTTGTCAGTTCGATCTTCTTCATGAATTTCATCTGGGGACTGGCCGAGGTCCCGTCCGCCGTCTATCCTTACGCGCAGAAAATGTGGGAGTTGCAGGCGGCCAACGCCTGCATCATGTACTCGGCCACTTCGGGCGAGTACTCTATTTTCGAGCAGGCCTTTAACGTGACCTACATCGCCTGCGGCGGGATCTTCGGCGTCGCCTTGTTTGGCATAATGAGCTCCTTGGGCGCCCCCGTTTTCCTCATGTACGGGGTCGTCCGCGGGCTGGGGCAGAACCTCCCTCACTTCATCATCCCGGAGTTCGTAGGCGCCCTCATCGGGCGCTACTATTTCCAGAAGAGACTGGGTCTGAAATGGCGTCAGTACGTGCCCGTGGTCGCGGCCGGTTTCTCCTGTGGAATGGGCCTGATCACGACCGCGGGCGTCGGCATCACTTTCTTGAGCAAAGCCGTGATTCAAGTTCCCTACTAGAAAGGCCCCGATTGCCCTTGTCCGGCGCGGCATGGAACCATGAGCGAAGTCCTTATCGAACTGCGGGGCCTGAATAAGGAGTTTCACTTGCGGAAAACGACCGTCCGCGCTTTGAAAGACATCACGCTCGACGTTTACTTGGGCGAGTATCTCTCCATTATGGGGCCGTCCGGCTCAGGCAAAAGCACCTTGTTCAACATGATCGGGGCGCTGGACCGGCCGACTTCCGGATCCATCCGAATCGCCGCCCTCGACCTCACGCGCCTGTCGCGACGCCAGCTCGCCTATTTTCGCGGCAACCACATCGGATACGTTTTCCAAACCTACAACCTCCTGCCCGCCTATGACGCCCTGGCCAACGTCTCCATGCCCTTGCTCTTCGCGGGCGCGCCCTATGATCGAGCCCTCGAACGCGCCAAGGAGGTCCTCATTCGCGTGGGACTCGGCGATCGCTTGACCCACCGCCCGGAAGAGCTGTCCGGCGGCCAGCAGCAGCGAGTGGCCATCGCCCGCGCCCTCGCCAACGACCCCACCATCATTCTCGCCGATGAGCCCACCGGAAATCTCGATCAGAAAACCGGGGAGGAGATCATCCGACTCCTCAAGAGCCTGTCCAGAGAAATGCACGCGACCGTTATCACGGCCACCCACGACCACAAGATGCTCGACGCCTCCGATCGCATTCTGTGGCTTTCGGACGGCGCGATCGAGAAACTCCAACATCGCAGCGAACTCGATATTCGCGTCGGGACCGTCGGCTAGCCGCCGGGAAGCATGCACGTCGCCCCGCCGAAGGTCCATCCTGCTACACGGGGCGCGAGGCTGCCGCATGGGAAGAAGGTTCAAGAGACGCGCGTCCCGACGCCGAGCACGCCCGAAGGAAACCCGAAATGGAGGCCCAGCGGCGGAACCACGGGCGCACGTGCCCCCATGAGGCCCAAGCCGAGATCGCAGAGCACTGAAAACAGGAGACTTGATGGTGGAGGCGGCGGGAGTTGAACCCGCGTCCGAAGATGCTGCCGGAAGCGCGTCTACAGGCTTAGCCGCTCATTTCTTGCTTTCGCCGCGGGCCACGCCGAGCGACAGGCTCGACCCTTGGCTATCCCGGTAAGTTCTCACCCTCGGCCCCCGGGCGGAGGCGGTCGGGCCAGCTCGCTGGGCGACGCCCTTCGCGCGGGCGCGAGCAAACCACGCGAGGACGGGCCGCTACTTTAAGCGGCCATGGCGAGTTGATGTTCGCCTGTTATTGGGTGCCACCACTTTTTACGGGGCCTGCGGTGACCGTCCCCGGCCTGCAACGCTTCCTCCAATCATCCCCGTCGAAACCGGTACGCCCCCATCCTTGCTGGGAGGAGCGCCCCTTCCGGGCAGGGGAGCCGAGATGAAGCCGCGGAAGGCTTCCCCGCGGCGCACGGTGCGCCCGCGGGTGCGTTCCCTCCACGGTGAACGATGGAGGGTACCATTTCCTTCTTCCCATTGCAAGCGCTTTTCGCGTCTCTTTTTCGCGTCTCCGCGAAGCCTCGCCGAAGAGGCGGATTGGCTCACATCGAGAACCATCGAGGACCGGTCGTGGCCAAGACGGCGCAGGCGCCCATGTTGACGCAGCCTGGATGGGATGATAGGATTGGCGATGGATGGGCGTTGCGCCGGCGAAACAGGCATATTCCGCTGCAACAGATTCCAAGCAAATCAGGAGAATGGCCCGTTGAAAACACAGCTGTTGTACGGATCTGACGCTCTCGAAATCGAGATACCGGAGAACGCGACAGTCTATGCCTCTTCGTATCCGCAACCAGCAGGTCCTGCGAGCGACCTGGCGCTGGAAGCGATCCGGAGCCCGCTCGGCGCTCCGCCGCTCAAGAGCGCCTTGAGGCAACGTCGCCCCGGCAATGTTGTGATCGTCGTCAGCGACGCAACCAGACCCATCCCCTATGCCCATTTCCTCAACGCTCTGATTGGCGAGATCCTGGGTGTGGGCGTTACGGCGCGGGAGATCTTGATCCTGGTCGCGACAGGCATGCATCGAGCGAGCGCCCCGGCGGAGCGGAGACGGATGTTTGGCGGCGACATATGCTCGGACTACCGTATCATCGACCATAAAGCAGAGGATGATTCTGAATTGCTCGAGCTGGATGGCAGAAGCTGGGCGGGCAACAGAATCAGATTGAATCGCCATTTTGCCACAGCCGGATTCCGCATAATCACGGGTCTGGTGGAGCCGCACTTCATGGCGGGCTTTTCAGGAGGACGCAAGGCCATCTGCCCCGGCCTCGTGTCGATTGAGACCGTTCGCCGTTTCCACGGCTACGAATTCCTAGCAAACCCGTCTGCGCGGAATGGTCAACTTCACGGCAACCCGTGTCACCAGGAAGCCCTTTCGATTGCGCGTCTAGCCGGAGCCGATTTCGCTCTGAACGTGGCCCTCAATCGGGATCGTCAGATCGTCAGGGCTTTCGCTGGGGAACTGGAAGCATCCCACGAAGCGGCGTGTGAATTCGTCCGCATGTGCGCTTGCCCAAGAGCGGCCTTCGAACACGACATCGTGCTAACCTCGTGCGGGGGTCATCCACTGGACGCCACGTTTTACCAGTGTGTGAAGGGAATGGCATCTTGCCTGCCGGCGGTGAAGAACAGAGGTGTGATCATATCGGCAGGCGGGTGTTCGGAGGGCGTGGGGAGTCCGGATTACCGGGAAATGATGTTCGAGTACTCGGGACGCTGGCGCGAGTTTCTGCAGCACATAAAGACCGCTTCGGAAGTCAGGAAGGATCAGTGGGAGTTTCAGATGCAAGCCCGCGCCTTGGAAAAAGTGGGTCCGGCGAACCTGTATTTCGCGACGGACGGTCTCACCGGCGAGGAAGCGCAAAGGCTCTCAGTGCGCGGCGTCAGCGCCGAAGAAGGCAATGTGCAGAAAGCGGTGCAGACGCTCTTGGACTCTATGCTCCGGGAGAAGCGGTCGCTTGCCGTTATCCCTGAAGGTCCCTACTGCTCGCCAATCAAGGAAGAGCGCCTGCCAGAATGAACGCCCGTCTTGAGAGAGGAGCGCAACTTCTGGGGCGACCAGGAAACGCCTCCATGCGGTTTCGCCGAGGCGGTCTACGACGGCGCGGAGGAGCAGTTCCTCCGCGGCTGGTTCCCGGGGAGCGACAAGGCGCCGATCGAGTAGCGGCCGGGGCCGGGGGCATTGCCGATGAGCCGAAGGTCTTCATGCTGGGGAAGCCGGGGACTCTTGAGCAAGCGGTCTTTAGGTTCTGGGCTTGGAGTTCAGAGCCCTGAATTCAGGTTTGTCGAAGAAAGGAGAAAGGCAAATGAGCGATCTGACTGGACTGAATCTTGGCCTTGGGGCATTGCCCTTGCTGTCGAAGGCGCGGACGCGGTCGATTTCGGCGGAGAACCCGACGGGGGAGAAGGGAAAGGGGGGGATGGCGGTCCCGAAGCCGGACGATCCCGATCTGCCGCATTCGGCCGCGGCGTCGGAGCTGGGGCAGGGGTGGAAGGTGCGCCCGTTCCTAAAACCGCGTGCGGGCGAGACCGTGACGCTGATGGACGCGGACGGTCCGGGCGTCATCCAGCACATCTGGATGGCGACGGAGACGAACTGGCTCGGGAACGGCCGCGCGTGCGTTCTGCGTTTCTACTGGGACGACGAAGAGACGCCCTCCGTCGAGGTCCCCATGACGGACTTTTTCGCCGTCGGGCACGACCTTTTCGCGCCGGTGAATTCTCTCCCCGTCATCGTGAACCCCACGTCCGCGCTCAACTGCTACTGGCCCATGCCCTTTCGCAAGCGCGCAAAGGTGACGTTCACGAACGAGTCGACGAAGGACCTGGGCCTCCTGGCATTTCAGATCACCTATGCCGAGACCGAGCCGCCCGCCGAGGCGGGCTATTTCCACGCCCAGTGGCGGCGGGCCGTAACGGACCGCGCGAATCCCGACTACGCGATCCTCGACGGCGTCAAGGGGCCGGGGCGCTACGTCGGGACGTTTCTGGCGTGGACGCAGCTTTCCGACGGGTGGTTCGGCGAGGGGGAGATCAAGTTCTACATCGACGGCGACGGCGCGTTCCCCACGATTTGCGGCACGGGAACCGAGGATTACTTCTGCGGCAGCTACGGATTCCCGCAAGTCTACACGACCGCCTACGTGGGGACGACCCTCAAGCATCCGGGGGAGGGCGGCCCGCCGAAGTGGAGCCTGTACCGCTGGCACCTCATGGACCCGATCTGCTTTCAAGAAGACCTGCGGGTGACGATCCAGGCGCTGGGCTGGTGGCCGAACGGCAAGTATCAGCCCCTCGCCGACGACATCGCGTCCGTCGCGTACTGGTACCAAAAGGAGCCGCACGCGGAATTCCCTGGGCTTCCACCCCTTGGGAGAAGGTGGCCCAGGTAAGGCCGCCCGGTGCGTGGGGCCAGCCGGGAAAGAGCCATGAGCGTGTCCAACTTCCGAGGATGACGGGGACCGCCCTTCCGGCGGCCTCTGATGAATGGCGAGCGCTGGGAGGACGACGCTGACAATAGCCTGACAAGGAGGGCGGGCATTCAGCGGCCTTGGGATGCTTCGGGGGCGAGAGCCGCTTGAGCGAAAGCGGTTGGGTTCACATCCTTTGGACTTGATCCTTGGGAGGGCGCAACTTAGTCTGACGCGCGGGAGAAGAGACCTCAGACTCTGCGCCATTTCTCTTCCGTGTGATGTGTAGAAGAGTGCGGAGGTCTCTCCCCATGCGAATCCGCTTGCGGCGCCGCGGCCTCGGCTGTGGCCCGTGCTCCCCACGTTTGATGAAAGAAAGGCTTGGCCTGCCATGCAACCTCGTCCCGAACACCCCAAACCGCAGTTCCGCAGAGAGAACTGGTTGAACCTGAATGGAACCTGGCGTTTTGCTTTCGACTTCGGCCTGTCGGGCGAAGAGAAGGGATGGCCGTCCGACCCCGCCGGGATCGACGGCGAGATCGTCGTTCCCTACTGCCCCGAGAGCCGACTGTCGGGCGTGGCGCACACGGATTTCATCCCCGCCGCCTGGTACCATCGCACGTTCTCGGTTCCCGAGGACTGGCAAGGGCGGCGCGTCTTCCTCCACTTCGGCGCGGTGGACTACGACTGCCGGGCGTGGGTGAACGGACGGTTGGTCGGGCGGCATTACGGCGGCAGCGCGCCCTTTGCCTTCGATGTCACGGATGCTCTGGGCGGCGGCGAGAACCAGCTGGTCGTCTGCGCCCGCGACGATACGCGCTCCGGTCTCCAGCCGCGCGGCAAGCAATCCGGGGGCTTGCGGTCGGCCGGATGCTGCTACACGCGCGTCACGGGGATTTGGCAGACGGTCTGGCTCGAAGCGCGGCCCGAAACCTACATCGATTCCGTTTGGATCGCGCCCGACCTGGACGCGTCGCGCTTGGTCGTCACGCCCGCCATTCGCAACAATCGCCGAGGGCTCCGTTTCCGAGCGACGCTGCGAGCGGAGGGCAAGGATGTGGCGACGGTCGCGTCTCCCGCGGCGGCGGGCGCCGGTCTTGCGCTCGAGGTTCCGGATCCCCGGCCTTGGCGCCTCGCCGATCCTTTTCTCTACGACCTGGTTCTCGAACTCGTCGAGGGCGACAGCGTTGTCGACCGCGTGGAGAGTTACTCCGGCCTGCGCAAGTTCCATATCGAGGGCAATCGCTTTTTCCTCAATAACGAGCCGATTTTCGTGCGCTTCGTGTTGGACCAGGGCTTCTATCCCGAAGGCGTCTGGACCGCCCCGACGGACGAGGATCTGAAGCGCGACATCGAACTCTCGAAGGCCGTCGGCTTCAACGGCGCGCGCCTGCACCAGAAGGTCTTCGAGGAGCGCTTCCACTACTGGGCCGACCGACTGGGCTACCTGACCTGGGCCGAGTTCGACGACTGGGGATTGAACTTCGGCAAGCCGGCCGCCCTCCTCAACCACCAGACCGAGTGGGGTGAGATCATCCTGCGCGACCGCAATCACCCCTCCATCGTCGCCTGGTCGCCCTTCAACGAGACCCACGGCCACGCCGCCGCCCATCCCGAGATCCATCGCCGCCACGTGCAGGACATCGTCGACCTCACCCGCGCCCTCGACCCGACCCGCCCTATTAACGACACGAGCGGCTACGTCCACGTCGACACCGACATCTACACCGTGCACAACTACGACCAGGACCCCGAGAAGTTCCGCGAGGCCTTCGCCGCCCTCGCGCCGGAAGCCCGCGACGGCTTCTTCCGCAACTCGCCCGAGCTCACGGCGTCCTACCGCGGCCAGCCCTACGTCGTGGACGAATACGGCGGCACGTGGTGGAACGAACAGGCGGCGCGGCAGGCCGAGGCCGAGACCGAGAATACGCCCGTGTCCTGGGGCTACGGCAAACGCCCGCGCTCGGCCGACGAGGCGTGCGAGCGGATCGAGAAACTCAGCGAAGTCCTCACGAGCCACCCCCATGTCGCCGGCTTTACTTACACCCAACTGACCGACATCGAGCAGGAGCAGAACGGCGTCTACTACTATGACCGCACGCCGAAGTTTGACGCCGCGCGCCTGCGAGCCGCCTTCGGCGCGCCCTCCGCGATCGAAGGGACGGAATGCAAAGGGGAGACTCCCTCTTCATCGGCCTGAGTCCGACGCCGGCAACACGCGGGAGGGCAAGACGCCGTCGGGCACAGCCCTTGCGCGCCCGGGCCTTGGCTTCGCGCGTCGCGATTCTTCGACAGGATCGACAAGATTCACAGGATTGATTGGATTGAGACGGGGCGCCAGGGATGATCATCGTCTCGTTCATCCTGTGCATCTTGTCCATCGTGTCTGAACGCCGTTGCGGCGGTTCCACTCTTGCCACAGGAAGACGATTCGAGCCGATTCGAGCCGATTCCGCTTGAACCGCGGACCGCGAAGAGGGTATAAGCGGTTTACAGGGAACGACGCCAGGGGTATCTGGGGGCGTGAATGGGAAATATCGATCTGGAACTCGCCGGCGGCACGGAGCTCGATTGTCCCGGGCGAACCTCCCTGGGGCCCGGAGAGCCCGCGCGAGTTGTCTTTCGCCGTGACCGACATGCCGGCGAGAAGGAGTTTTGTTGAGACCCAAGCAACCATGAGGAGGCCACTGCCATGAGGAAACATCCCGTACTCGCCGCCGCGAGCCTTATGCTGGGGAGCCTGTTCCTGCTCGCGCCGGTCCGGCAGCCAAACATACTTCCTACCCCCGTCATTATCAACCTGCACGCCTCGCTGGACAACGAAGTAACGTACCAGGGGGCGCTCAAGCTCGATGACGAGCTCGCTTCCGGGACCTACGACATGGTCTTCAGTCTCTGGGACAAGCCGACGGGCGGCATAAAGGAGTGGGGCGACGAGACGCATGCGGCCGTCCCCGTGAGCAACGGTCTTTTCACCGTTGTGCTGGGGGAGTCCGTGCCCCTCGCGCCCAGGCTCGCCTCGAACCCCGGCCCGCTGTTCGACGAGCAGTTGTACCTCCAGATCGTCGTGGACGGCGCGACGCTCTCTCCCCGCCAGAAACTGCGCCCGGCGCCCTACGCACTGGGCCTCGTTGCGGGGGCGGGGATAAAGGGGGCGCCCATCGAGGGCGACTATGCGCTCACGGTGGTCAATACCGGCGCCACGGAGACGATGGGCGCCATT
>DATKZW010000257.1:0-4152 GCA_035527775.1 Sumerlaeia bacterium
CGGCAAGACGTCCCTCGTTCAATCCGTTCTCTACGCCGGGTTTCGCCGGGAAACCTTCCGACGGCGGAAAACCGGGTCGGAGAAAGGCGCGATCGAGGTCGGCAAGTACGATCGCATCGAGGGAATTGCCGCCATCGACGAAATGCTTCTCGTCGACCAGCGTCCCATCGGCCGCTCGAGCCGCAGCAACCCGGTGACCTACGTCAAGGCTTACGACGGGATCCGCGCGCTTTTCGCCTCAACGCGCCAGGCAAAGCGGGCGGGCGTCAAGCCCGGCCATTTCTCGTTCAACGTCGACGGCGGACGTTGCGGAACGTGCCAAGGCGCCGGCGTCGTCACCTTGGATATGCACTTCCTGGCGGACGTTGAGGTCGTCTGCGAGGAATGCGACGGAAAGCGCTTCGTCTCCAGGATCCTGGACATCACGTGGAACGGCAGGAACATCGACGACGTTCTCGACATGACGGTCTGCGAGGCCATGGGCTTCTTTGCCTTCGAGAACAAGATCCTCCGCGGCCTTCGACCCCTTGCGGATGTGGGTCTCGGCTACATTCGCCTCGGCCAGAGCACGGCCACGCTGTCGGGGGGCGAAGCGCAGCGGCTGAAGCTGGCCGGTTTTCTGGCCACCCATCGCGCGGCGAGCGGCGCCAGGGGGAGAAGCGCGGGACGCGGCGGGATAGGCAGGGAATCAGACCCCTTCGCCGGAACCTTCATGATCTTCGACGAGCCGACCACGGGTCTCCACGCCGCCGACCTGGAACGCCTGGTCCGCCTTCTTCACGACCTCGTCGATCGCGGCGCCTCGGTCCTTGTCATCGAGCACAATCTCGACCTGATCGGCGAGGCCGATTGGGTCATCGACCTAGGGCCCGAAGGGGGCGACGCCGGGGGGCGCATCGTGGCCGAAGGGCCGCCTCAGAAGATCATGGCGTGCGCGGACTCGCATACGGGCCGGTTTCTTCGGGAGCGTTTCGGCGGCGCCTGAGGATCCAGGCCGCCAGGTTTCCCGAAAGCCAGGCCGTGAGGGGGACGCGCGCTGGGCGCGTGCAGTTAACCATGGATTCTGCCTGCACGGCGATGATAGCATCCCGGGAATCCTGGCCGCCGGGTCGCCATTCGGAGAGGAGAAACAGCCATGGCCCAAGCAAACAGCCCCGGAAAAGGTGGAAAACCGCGATTTCCCGACGATGAAGCATTTCGGTGTCTGCGGGCGGGGGAGATCGGGTCTTTCCACAAGGCGATCGCCGGACGAGACGCAGTCGATTTCTCCGACGCGGACCTGCGCGGCGCGGATCTCCGCAACGCGGACCTGAGCAAGGTCATTCTGCGCGGCGCCTACCTGCGCGACGCCGACGTGCGGGGATTGGACCTGCGCCACATGGATATGGCCGGCTGCTCGCTCAGGAACGCGAAGGTGAGCGGAACGTACTTCCCGGCGAATCTGCCGCCCGAGGAGATCCGCTTGAGCGTCGAACACGGCACGCGCCTGCGAATGACCGCGGCGAAAAACCTTGCGGATTCCGCCCCGCTCTGATACCAGCAACATAGGGCGGCCGTCTCGCCCGCCCGCGGGGCGACGCTACGAGTGAGAGGAACATTGGTCCGCAACGGGAGTGCGTGCGAAAAGCGGACATCGGGGGTAGATCCATGCGGACAGGCCATGTCACGCGCAAAGAACTGAAAACGGACGAGGTGGCGGAGGCCGGCAGGTCCCTGTTCGAGTTCCTCCACGACCACCGGACGAGGATTCTCATGGTGGCGGGCGTCATCCTGGCTGCGCTTGTCCTTTTCCGCTTAGCGAGCGGCTTTGCGGTGGGACGTCGTCTGGACGCGGCAACCGAAGTGAGCCGAGTTCGCGAGATCCTCCTAGAGGCCACGCGCGGAGAGGAACCTGGCGACCGGGAGCGGATATCGAACTCGGTCATTGCCCGGTGCGACGACATCATTGCGAGCTACGGCTCCACGGATGCGGCTCTCGAAGCGCTCTACATCAAGGGCAGCGCCTACCAACTCCTGCGCGAGCTGGACGAGGCCGAATCCGTCTTCAAGGCGTACCTTGAGAAGGCTCAACGAAGCGAGGATAGGGCCAAGGGACAGACCGCCCTCGGGTACGTCTATGAAGACCGCTACTTCAGGGACCGCGGGAACCAGGACTGGAGCCGTCAAGCCAAAGAGGCGTACCAGAAAGCGCGCGAGCTCGGCACGGACCTCGACGGCAGACTGTCCTACCAGGCCTGCTACGCGATGATGAGCCTTGCCAGGTTGCACACGGCCATGGAGGAGTTTGACCAAGCGGCCGAGATTTACAGGGAGATCGTCGAGAAGCGTCCCTTCTACGGGAAAGACTACCAAGCGCCGCCGGACGTGGAGACGCTCGACTTGGCGGGCAAGAGCCGGGACGAGCAGGTGAAGATCGTTCATGGCAACCTGCGCGAGGCTTTGGCCCAGCTGTCCTTCGAGCGAGAAGCCAAGGCGCGACTGGAGGAGATCGAACCCCGTCTCGGCAAGACCGTCGAGGCCACAACGCAATAGTCACGGCACTTTTGGGGATCGGTGGAATTCCATACCGGCGGTGAAAGCCCGCGAGTCCTTCGGGACCGACCCGGCGCAACTCCGGGGCCGACTGTGAGAGTCAGGACGGGAAAAAGTGTTCGGCGAGCGGCGCATGCCGGCGGCTTGCGCGGACGCGCGCCGCATTACCGTGGGACAATCCCCCATGGAGTTATCCCCCAGAGAGTGCCTTCGGCGTCTCTGGGGTTTTTTGGGGTGAAAGGCCTCGGCAAAGAGGGGAATGTCGGTCTTGTCCCGCGCTGGTGTGGCACAGCGGCCCTCCGCTGCGGATGGAGGTGAGCGCGATATGTTCACTGGACTCATTGAGGAGATCGGGCGTCTGTCAAGCGTCGAGGCCCATGGGCGAACGGCGCGCCTCACCGTCGCCGCCTCGTCCGCATTGGTCGGGGAACTGAGCGTGGGCGACAGCGTGGCCGTGGACGGCGTCTGCCTGACGGTCGAGCGGGCGGGCGGCGGGGAGTTCGCAGCCCACCGTGAGTTCACGGCCTTTGCCTCGGAGGAGACCCTCGCCCGGACAACCCTCGGCCAAGCGGAAGGAGGGCGCGCAGTCAACCTGGAGCGCGCCCTGCGGGTCGGAGACCGTCTTGGCGGGCATTTCGTTGCCGGGCACGTGGACGCTACGGGCGAGCTTCTCGCGCTCGACCCTCGCGACGGCGGATGGCTTCTGCGGGTGGCGGCGCCCGAGGAGATTCTATCTGTTTCGGTTCCTAAAGGGTCAATCGCCGTGGACGGCATCAGCCTGACGTTGGTTGACGTGAGCGCGACCGATTTCACGGTCGCCATCATCCCGCGGACGTACACGGGCACGACACTTCATCTCCGTGAGCCGGGAGACAAACTGAATCTGGAGTCGGACGTGATCGCGAAACACGTCGCCAGGACGGCGGGCGTCTATCGCGGATCGGACCGCGAGGCGCCCGGTCCCGGTTCGGTATTTGAAGTCCTGCAGCAGAACGGCTTCATGTCCGACCCTCGAGCGGACGCAGTCCTTGGAACGGAGAGCGGGCCGTCACACACATGATTGTACCTATCCACGAGGCGATTGAGATCATCCGGCGCGGCGAGGTGCTCATTCTCGTCGACGACGAGGACCGCGAGAACGAGGGCGACTTCATCTGCGCGGCCGAGAAGATCATCCCCGCGATCGTGAACTTCATGGCCACCCATGGCAAAGGGCTGATCTGCGTCCCGATGGAGCGAGACCGTCTGGCCGAACTGCATCTGCCGCCCATGGTCACCCACAACACGGCTCGTATGGGACCGAACTTCACGATCTCGGTCGACGCTGCGCACAACACGTCGACCGGGATTTCCGCCGCCGATCGCGCCGAGACGATCCGCGTGCTGGCCGATCCCAATTCCAATCTGGAGGATCTCGCTCGGCCGGGGCACATTTTCCCAATCGCCGCGCGGCGAGGAGGCGTCCTGCGGCGCGCCGGACATACGGAGGGCGCGCTGGATCTGACGCGGCTGGCGGGACTCCGACCCGTCGGGGTCCTCTGTGAAATCCTCAACGAAGACGGGACGATGGCGCGGTTGCCCGATCTCGAGAAGATCGCGGAGAAGCACGGGCTCCGCGTC
>DATKZW010000258.1:0-5842 GCA_035527775.1 Sumerlaeia bacterium
GGGCTGAGCGAATCATCTTCCCGGGAGTGGGCGCCGCTCCGAGCGCCATGAGGACCCTCCGCTCGACGGGACTGGACGAGGCGCTGAAGGAAGCGTTCCGGAAAGGAACGCCGATCCTGGGGATCTGCCTGGGGACGCAGATCGTCCTCGAACGCTCCGAGGAAGGCGGCGTCGAGACTCTCGGCTTGGTGGAAGGCGCGACCGTGCGGTTCCGCCTGAAGAACCCCGCGCTGAAGATTCCCCATATGGGATGGAACGGGATCGAAGTGGTGCAGCGCCACCCGTTGCTCGAAGGGATCGAGAATGGGGACGAGTTCTATTTCGTCCACGCCTACTACCCAAACCCGACGCATGAGAGCGACGTGTACGCCGTGACGGACTACGAGACGGTCTTCTGCTCGGCCCTGGGTCGCGCCAACCTCTTCGCCACGCAGTTCCACCCCGAGAAGAGCGGACGGTTCGGATTGGGGATTCTCAAGCGATTCACGCGCTGGGATGGGGGGAGTGGGTAGTGGACGCCTGGGTCTCGACAAAGAGAAATGAGGATCGCGCTGTTCAGCGCCTACACCAGCAGGAACTCCGATGTTAAGCAAACGCCTCATCGCCTGCCTCGATGTGCGCGACGGCAAGCTTGCCAAGAGCGTGAAGTTCGTCGACACCAAGGACATCGGCGATCCCGTCGAGAAGGCGCGCGAGTATTACGAGGACGGGCTCGACGAGCTGGTGCTCTACGACATCACGGCTTCGAGCGAAGGCCGCGACATCCTGATCGACGTCGTGGAACGCGTCGCCTCCCAGGTTTTCATCCCCTTCTCGGTCGGCGGCGGGGTCCGCACGGTAGAGGACGCGACGAAGTTGCGCATGGCGGGGGCCGAGAAGATCAACGTCAACACGGCGGCGGTCGAGCGGCCCGAGCTGATCGCCGAGTGCGCCCGCGCCATCGGCAGCCAGAGTACGGTCCTGTCGATGGACGTTCGCCGCGTCGAGAAGACGGCCCGGATCCCGTCCGGCTACGAGATCGTAACCCACGGCGGGCGCGCGCCGACGGGAATCGACGCCCTGGAGTGGGCCAGACGGGGCGAGGAACTGGGCGCGGGCGAGCTGGTCGTCAACTCCATCGACGCCGACGGCACGAAAGAGGGCTATGAGATCGCTCTGACGCGTGTCACCGCCGAAGCGGTCTCCATCCCGGTCATTGCATCGGGCGGGGCGGGGAAACCCGAGCACTTGTATGAGGTCCTGACCGAAGGGCGCGCCGACGCCGCGCTCGTGGCGTCGATGGTCCACTACGAGGAGTATACGTGCCGCCAGCTCAAGGAGTGCCTCCACGACCGGGGAGTCAAGATGCGGATGCGATACTAGGGCCCTGTCCGAAGAGAGTTTTCGGAAGGCCGGGGCGTTGTCATGGCGCCGGCAAGACGGCGGCGCTACGGGGTTTCCGGGAAAGATCCCAAGGCTGGGTTAGGGTAAGCGCTACGTCGTCGACCCACTGGAGGGACCCCGCGACATGGCGCTCGCCGGAATTGAGGAGAATCGAGAATCGATATTCCCTCCCGTCGCTCCGCGAGGCCCAGCCGCTCAAGGCGCGGACGCCGCCGATGTAGCCCGTCTTGGCTCGGATCCGGCCGGCTTCCGGGCGCCGGTTGCCGCCGGCATCCCGGAAGCGATGGCGCAAGCTCCCCTGCTCTCCCCCGCCGACGGGGAAGCTCGCGCGGAACGTCTCACTCGTGGCGGACGCGTCGGCACAGCGCAGGACGCCGACCAAAGCGCGGGCCGTGACCCGGTTCAGGCGGGAAAGACCCGAACCGTCGGCCACGTAGATTCCTTCCAGCGGGACGTGCCAGGATTCCAGAAGATCCATGACGGCGCGCCGACCCGACTCGAAAGAGCCCGGGGAGCCGCCGTAGGAGCCGATGGTCTTGAAGGCGAGTTCGGCGAAGAGATTCTGGCTGTGGAGGTTGATCTCGCGCACGATGTCTTTCAGCGGGGGGGAGGCGTGCGCCGTCAGGCCGTGGAGTCCCTGGCGGTAGGGCGACTTGTCCGCAAAGTCGTCGATATCGAAGGCCTGGCCTTCGACGGCGATCCCCTCGGAGATGAGCGTGTGGCGCAAAACCGAAACGAAGAACAACGTGGCGCCGCTCACCGCGATGCGGTCCTTGCGCGTCTTGCGGGGCGGGATCGCGCCCACCGCTTCGATCATGTGGGAAGGGCCGATCCGCCGGTACCAGCGCGTGTCTTTCCCGCTGCCAGACTCGGTCCTGAGATCGTTGATTACCTTTAGATGCGCAGTGGGGGGATTGAGCTCGAAGGCGGGGCGCTCGCCCGGCCTCTCGCCGCCCCGCCAAAAGACGTCGACGCACCCGTCATTGAGCGTAAGCGCCGAGACCTCGGCGCAGTACCACTCGCCCTCCTGGCCGGGGGGCCAGCCTGGCGCCAGAACGGCGTCGTCAAAGGCGTCATCGTCGCCGACGATATCGCCCGTGATCCGGGTAACGCCCCGCGCTTCGATCTCAGCGGCCCATTGCCGGAAGACGACCGTCACGTCATCCGGGTCGTCGGTGAAGCGGCCGGAAATGGAAGGATCGCCCGATCCGATGACGACGAGGTCGCCTTCGAGGGCGCCGTCGCGAATCGACCCTCGATAGCAGAGATGGGTCCGGTACCGGAAGTCGGCGCCGAGGTAGTGCAGCGCCGCGGCGGTAGTCAGGATCTTCTGATTGGAGGCAGGGATCATCGACAGGTCGGCGTTGTGGGAGAAGACGACCGAGGCGTCGTCGGCGCGCTCGACGAGGAGACTGACGGTCGAACCCTTGGGCGCCTCGGCAACCAAGCCCGCCAGATTGCCGGGCAATCCATTTTCCGAGAACGGAGTGGCGAGAGGCGGCGCCTGAGCGAAGGCGGGAAACAAGGGCGAGGAGAGAACGGCAAGAAGAAGGGCGGCTACGCGTCCAGACGACGCCCCATCTCCGCAAACCGGCCTGAGGAACCTGCAACGGATTCTCACGACGCCAGGGTTTCTCCCAGAGAGATCACATACGCAACGTGGATGAGGAGGAAGGGACGATCTCCTTCGCGGCCAAGCGAACGGGTTTTTCCTCCCAACCGGGGCTGCCCCCGGCTCGGTGTTGCCGCCGCAGAGCATACCAACCGACGCCTTCTCGCGCAAATCGAAACCAAGGCCCCAAACCAATCCCCAAAGTGAACCTTGCTCCAATCGACGGCGCCAGTGTATATTGATCGAGCGCAGTTCCCGGGCAAGCTGCTTGAGGCAGTCGGCGGATTCGCCCGGTTGCGGCAGGGAGGCGCGCGGCCATAGGGCAACCCGCAGTCCCATGGGCCGACGAGCAGGGCCCGAACCAACCCATTCCCCAGGATGCAACGCGATGCGATTTCCCCCACATCCCGACCGACCGGAAAAGCCAGCAGGGGCCCGGAGCCGTCAGCGGTTTCGCGCGCCAGGACTCCTCGCGTGCCTGCTCATCGGCGCCGCGGGGATCCTGACGGCGTGCTCGGGCTTGAAACCCGTTCCTCCGTTGACGCGGCGCGTGGCCGTTCTCGACTTCAAGGTTCCTGGGAACGTCGCGGAGAACAGTTTGCAGGTGAAGGGATGGTGGTTCGGAGCGCGCACCGTTTTTCAGAATCCTCGGGCGGGGGCGATCTTCGGCGACGTCTTGTCGAACAGGCTGGCGGACCTCGAGTACATCGAACAGCACTCGCGCAGCGACCTGAAGTACTACATGGCCCGCAAGCGCGGTCTACTGGGAGACAAGTTCAAGGGTTTCTCCGACGAGCAGTACAACGAGATGCTCCTCGGGGTCTCCCCCGTGGACTACGGCGCGGAACTCGGGGTGGATTACGTCATCGCGGGGCGTATCATCGAGGCCTACACCTCTCACCATCGCACTATCCACACGTGGTACAGTTACGCGAGCGTGGAGGTCGATCTGTGGGACATGGCGACGGGCCAGGTGGTCTGGACCCGGATTTTCTCGAAGAAAAAGCGCTTTTTCTCGCAAAAGGAGGCCATGGACCGGCTGGCGCCGAAAGTGGTTCGCGCGCTGGACAAGACGTATTTCCAACTGCGGGACCGCTGATCTTTTCGCCGCCCCGCGTTCAGCGCTCGGGCCTGTGAGAAGCCGCATTGCCGCCTCTTTCCGCGAAGTCGGCCCCACGAAGCCTGCACGAGGGTGAGCCAAGGAGACTTGGAATCCCGAACGCGAAAGATGCACAGGACAATGAGAGCATCGGGACAAGACATTGAGGGCCTAACCCCCCGCGAGATCGTGGCGGAGCTGGACAAGTACATCATCGGCCAGGAGCGCGCCAAGCGCATGGTGGCTATCGCCCTGCGCAACCGGGCCCGGCGCAAGCTGATTCGCGAAGACCTCCGCGACGAAGTCACTCCGAAGAACATCCTCATGATCGGCCCGACGGGCGTCGGCAAGACCGAGATCTCGCGCCGCCTGTCGCGCCTGGCCGGGGCGCCGTTCCTCAAGGTCGAGGCGTCCAAATACACCGAGGTCGGCTACGTCGGTCGCGACGTCGAAAGCATGGTGCGCGACCTCATGGAAATCGGCGTGAAGATGGTCCGCGACGAGCGAAGGGCCGAGGTCCTCGAGCGCGCCGCCGAATATGCCAACGAACGCCTTCTCGATCTGCTTCTCCCTCCCCCGGCCTCTTCCCGGCAAACGGGCCGCATTCCCTCGCGTTCTTCGCCCGCGCCGCAAGCGTTCGGCCTTCCCGGGGTCCAGACCAAACCAGCCCATCCCGAGGCGCCGGTGGCAGAAAAGGAGCCCGAAGGCGACGAAAGCCAGATGAGCGAGGAGCGCTGGCGGAGGACGCGCGAGAAGATTCGCAAAGGGCTGCTCGCGGGCGCGTTCGAAGAGCGGGAAGTCGAGTTCACGGTCTCGCGCCGCCCCGGCATCCAGGGCAACGTCGTGGGCTTTGGCTTGGGCACGGAAGCGGAGATGATGAAACAGGTCCAGGACATGGTCGAGCGCATGATCCCGCAAAAGCCCGCCGAGAAGCGCCTGCAGATTCGCCACGCGCGCCAGATCCTCATTGACGAGGAGGTGGACCGTCTCCTGGACATGGACAAGGTCGTGATGGAAGCGCTCGAGCGTGTGCAACAATCGGGGATCATATTCATCGACGAGATCGACAAGATCGCGGGCCGAGGCGGAGGAAGCGGTCACGGACCGGACGTGTCTCGCGAGGGCGTTCAGCGCGACATCCTGCCGATCATCGAGGGCTCCTCGGTCGCCACCAAGTACGGCGTGATCTCGACCGAACACATCCTCTTCATCGGCTCGGGGGCGTTTCACGTGGCCAAGCCCTCGGACCTGATCCCGGAACTCCAGGGCCGTTTTCCGCTTCGAGTCGAGCTCGACGCGTTGGGCAAGAAGGAATTTCGCCGCATCCTGGTTGAGCCGGACAACGCTTTGACGAAACAGTACCAAGCGCTCCTCGAAACCGAGGGGGTCCAGGTCGTTTTCACCGAGGACGGCATCGAGCAGTTGGCCGAGTCGGCCCACGAGGTCAACTCGCAGACGGAGAACATTGGCGCGCGGCGGCTGTACACGGTCATGGAGAAGGTGTTCGAGGAAGTCTCTTTCGATGCTTCGGAGATGCGGGGCGCGAGAGTCGCGGTCGACCGGGATTTCGTCAACGGACGCCTCGCGGACATCATCCAGAACGAGGACCTGAGCAAGTTTATTCTCTGACAAGGCGCATCAAAAGTGTGGCACAGTCGCCCTCGGCTGTCGCCCGGACAGGTTCTCTTGTTTTCTTCTATGGGTTTCGCCGGCGAGGGCGCCGCGGCGCGGCCCCGCCCGCGGCCGCG
>DATKZW010000259.1:0-3769 GCA_035527775.1 Sumerlaeia bacterium
TTCGATGATCAACCGGATCTCGTACTTCGACCTCAAGACCCATCTCCAGTCGCTTCTCCACGTCGAGGACCGCACGAGCATGGCCTGGGGCCTCGAGTCGCGCGTTCCCCTCCTCGACCATCGCCTGATCGAACTCATGGCCGCCATCCCGCCGGTCGTCAAGTTCCGCAACGGCCAACTCAAGTATCTCTTCCGCAAGGCGATCCGCAACCTGATCCCCTCCGAGATCCTCGACCGCCGCGACAAGATGGGCTTCCCCGTGCCGCTCAACCAGTGGCTGCAGAACGAACTGCGCGATTTCGTCGGAGACATTCTGCTGGGCGAACGCTCCCGCCAACGCGGCGTGTTCGACCGCGCCGCCCTCGAAGCGACGCTCCGCGCGAGCCACACCTTCAGCCGCTCGCTCTGGGGGGCGCTGTGTCTGGAGATCTGGTTCCGTCAGTTTGTGGATGCAGTGTGACACAGCCGCCCTCGGCTGTGACGGTGTGGCGCAGCCGCCCGTGGCTGTGAGGGTGTGTGTGGCACAGCCGCCCTCGGCTGTGAGGGTCAGAGGCGTCCGGCGAAGAGTGCGCAACCTAGCCAAGGAGATGGGCGAGGGCTTTTTCGGAGGCGCGTCCGTCGCCGTACTCCGCGATGGGAGCGCCTTCGGACGCTTTCTTTGCGGCATCGACAATCCGGTCCGCGTCGGCGCCCACGAGTTGGTTCCATC
Organism: Sumerlaeia bacterium; assembly: GCA_035527775.1. Taxonomy (GTDB): domain Bacteria; phylum Sumerlaeota; class Sumerlaeia; order UBA8349; family UBA8349; genus DATKZW01. The sequence continues at coordinate 710 of DATKZW010000259.1, forward strand.
CCGCCTCGACCGTTTCGACCCACTCGGTCTCGTCGCGCAACGTCACGCAGGGGACGCCGTGGAAGTAAGCCTCCTTCTGGATGCCCCCCGAGTCGGTCAGGATCACGCGCGCTTCCTGCTCGAGACGCACCATGTCGACAAACGGCACGGGGTCGATCAGGCGCGCGCCTTTGGCCCGTTCCTCGAAGCCGAGCTGCGCGATGCGCTTGCGCGTGCGCGGATGAATGGGAAAGACGACCGGCATCTCGCGCGCCACGCGACTGACGCCGTCCAGAATCCCCGCCAGGCGCGCCGAGTCGTCGGTGTTCTCGGCGCGGTGGCACGTGACGAGAGCGTACTGCTTCGAGGGCAGTCCCAAATCCGAAACCACCGCGCTCCGTTCCCGGGCGATCTCGCCGAACACGACCGCGGCGTCGTACATCACGTCGCCGATGGCGTGGACCCCTTCCGTGACGCCTTCGCGCGCGAGATTCGCCGCCGCCGCCTTTGTCGGACAGAAAAGGAGGGCGGACACGTGGTCGGTCAGCAGGCGGTTGATCTCTTCCGGCATTCTCTTGTTGAAGGAGCGGAGCCCCGCCTCCACGTGCGCAACCGGCACGTGGACCTTCGCCGCCGCCAAGGCCCCGGCGAGCGTCGAGTTCGTGTCGCCGTAGACAAGCGTCCAGTTGGGCTTTCGCGCAAGGATCTCGACCTCGATGCCGGCCAACATGCGACCGGTCGTCTCGCCGTGAAGCCCGGACCCGACGCCGAGGTTGACGGCGGGTCTGGGGATCCCCATCTCGTCAAAGAAGATCTGGCTCATGACGCGATCGTAATGCTGACCCGTGTGGATAATGTCTTCCACGATGCTCGGCTGGACGCCGGCTTCATTATGCCGCACGATGGCGCGGCTGACCATGGCGGCCTTCACGAACTGAGGACGGGCCCCGACTACGGTGAGGATTCTGACTGGCGCCATTCTTCTGATGGATCTCCCGCTTGCTGTCGGCTCCCCGCATTGTGGGGGCCGTGCGTGCGATGTCAAGAGCGATGTTCCCGCCGCGCGTTCCCGCCGCGTGTTCCCGCCGCGCCCCTCTGTGGTCTCCATCTCGCCTGGACGGAAGGCAAGCGGCTTTGCCTCTGGGGCGGCCCGGCGCACCGCCCCTATTTCTTTGCGGACGAGTCCGGGGATCTTCCCGCCCTTGTCAGCAGATATGCCTCGCCCACCCCGAACACGCTTCTGTTCGTCCGCAGCACGGCGAAGCCCGCCTCGCGGAACTGACCGAGAATGCCCTCGCGCTTGGCCTCCGTGTTTCCATACCGCAGAACGCTGATGTACACGATCTGGCGCGCGTTCCGGTCCAGGGAAGGCGGCTCTCTCAACAGGTTGTCCTGCGACGCGGCGTAAACGGGCATCCGCGGATTGGCGCGCCACAGTATGGTCGGAACCACGCCCCGCGCCACGGTGTCGACAATGAGCGGCAACGGGCTTTTCTCCAAGCGGACGGATTGCGATCTTGCCCACGTCTGGTACTGAGCGTAGCGAACAGTCGTGTAAGCGCCGTAGGCCGCTTGGTATGCGAACAGCATCACGCCGAACGCCAATGCAAGACGCGCGTTGAAGGGCTTCCTGCCCAGAACATCGACGCACTGGCCCAGGCACATGAAGAAGAACGGGCTGATGAAAGCGATGTATTTCGGCCCCATCGCGTGCCGCGGACTCGCGCCCAGGATATAAAGAAGGGCGACGCAGAAAAAAGTCGAGACCGACAGCGCCGCAGGCATCCAGCCAAGGCGCCTCTTAGGTCCCGAATCTCCCGATCGTCTCTTCCTGAAGAGCCATACGGCAATCGACCCGGCGACGAGGCCGCAGAGAAGAAGCGACGCGCCCCAGTGCTTCACCGCAATCAACGAGAGGGGCCGAGATACTGCGCCAGGCGCCGCCAAGTCCAGCAAGGACTGAATCGCGGAAACGGTTCGAGGCGCCGCCTCCTCGAGCCCGAACCCCGGCGCCTGCGCCTGCTGCCTAACGATGGACCTAAAGAAAAAAGGATGAAGCGCGCAGAAAGCGCCGAGGGACGACGCGATCCCGCCGGCGAGCGCCACTAGCTGCCGGCGCCCGCGTTGTCCGGCCAGAGAGAGCCCAGCCAGCCCTGCCGCCAGACCGAGCAAAACGGCGAAATGATAATGAGTCAGAAGACCCGCGACGGACAGGAGAGAAACCAGAGCGAGGGAAAAGCGCGAGCGCCGATCGCAGAACCGGGCCAAGTTCAGGAAAAAGCAGACGGAGATCAGCCCCAGCAACGCATACGGCCGCGCTTCGTTCGGCACGGCCAGCGTCGAACTGCTCATCGCCCACATGCTCGACGCGACGGCCGCCGACGGCTTCGAACACCCAATCGTCAAAGACGCCCTATAGAGAAAAAACGCCGTCAGAAGAGAAAGAACGATATTCAGGGCCGGACCCGATGAAAGGCCCGCGCCGAAGACGTGCGTCCACGCGTGGAGAAGCCAGAAGTACAAGGGGGGCTGGATGTCGTAGTTCGCGAGGTCCGACCCGATCCGGGCAAAGCAGCCGAAATCGCCCGGCGCCCAGTACGCCTGCCATGCGCTCGCCGGGACCCAGCGGGACTGAGGCATCATCGTCGCGTAGAGTCCCAGGTGGCCGGTCGCCGCCAGGTACGAGATGCCGTCGTCGTGCGAGATCGTGTTCAGGAACCGGAGACGGACCACCAGCGCCGCCGCCGCGAGCGTGACGCCGAGGACCAGGATCGCCCAATGCGAGAAGCGCCCGATCCGAGGGACTCTCGACGCCCACGTCAAGGAGGCGCTCCTTCCCGATGCGCGCAAACGCGCCCCGAATACACCGGTTCTTGGACCTCAAGGGCCCGGCCCCCGAGAGCCGATCCACACGACCCGCGAGCCGATCCACATGATATGCTGCGACCCTCAGGAAGGGAAGCGCGATTCGAGGCGAGCGGCCACGCTCGGGCCTGGGTTGCCTTCGTGCGCGCGAGTCCGCGCGAAAGGCGCTGGAAGACAAGAACGCGCAATCCGGGCGCCGGTCGCGGGACGCCCGCA